>DATMZL010000889.1:0-3686 GCA_035607075.1 Polyangia bacterium | reverse complement strand
TCTCGCACGTCCACGTCGTCATCATCTCGGGCAACGCGCAAGCGCGCGACCGCGCCACCGAGCTCTCCGCCGAAGCCTGCCTCGTCAAGCCCTTCGACCTCGAAGACCTCCTCGGCGTCGTCCACCGCTTCGCGTGACGCCTACCGGGCGCCCCGCAAGCAACGGCCGGCTCCGCGCGCACTCGCGGCGGCCGTCCGGCCCCGGCGCCGTCCCTCGCCCCGCGACGTTCGCCAGCTCTCCAGCGTGCTTTCGAGCGCTGCCGGCGCGAGATCGTTCGGCCCCCAGAACACCACGACCGCCTCGCCTCGTCGCTGCACGTTCGCGTTGCCCGCGATCGCCTCGGCGGCCTGCGCGAACTCCTCCGCTTCGCCACCGTCGTCCCAGATCGTCAGCCAGACGAGCGGCGGCTGCAACTCAACCGGCATCCCGCCGTCGGGTCGGACGGTGACGGTCGCCGCGGCTGCGTAGATCCCGGCGCGATCGCCGCCCCAGCCCGCGGCAGCGCGCTCCGCGACGTCGGGGGGCAGCGCGGTCGCCAGCCAGGCTCGGATCGTCAGCTCGCCCAGCACGTCGCTCGCCTTCGGCCGATCGAACCCGGGCAGCGACGGCAGCACCGATTCGGGCACCGCGATCGGCGCCTCGCAGGCTTCGTACTTATCGCGGTGCAAAACCTGCTCGGACGAATCGGGTGGATCACGCCAGAGCGCATCGACCGCCGACCAGGGCTGGCGCGCGCGGACCTGGGCCGCGAACAGGAACCCATCGACGTGGACGAAGCTGCCGAGCGCGCCGAGCCAGGGCGGCCGCCCGTCGCTCGCCGCCGCGCGCAGGCGCTCGGCGAGCGCAGACAGCGTGGTCGGACGCAGGAACGCCAGGGTCGGATCGACGACCTCCATCGCGGCCAGCGTCGCATCCCCTTCGACAAGCGCCAGGCGGGCGCGCGTGGCGTCGCCCTCCAGCGGTGAGGGTGGCGGCGGTGTCAGGAATTGCCGCAAATCGAAGCGCTGATCGGCGACCGCGTGCGCGATCTCGTGGATCAGCGCGACCCGCTGCGCGTCGAGCGGGACGAAGTCGGGGACCAGCAGGCGCTGCGTCGCCGGATCGTAGGTCGCGACCGGCGCTGAGGCGGGTCCGGCGGCCCACAGCTTCGTGTAGTCCGCGCCCGCGGCGATCAATCCCAGCCGCTTCAAGATCCGCTCCTCCACGCCGAAATTCGACGTCGTGATGCGCGCCGCCAGCGCGGCCCCGATCTGGGCGTCGACGGTGTCGCGCGTGACCGGGCGCGCCGCCAGTCCGCGGCAGGGCAGGTGGCGCACCGCCGTCACCCGCGCCACCAGCCCGTCGACCTCGGCGCGGACGGCGGCGTCGGTGATCGCGTGGGTACCGCCGGGCTCTGCCTGGCGGGACCCGGCGCGGGGGGATTGGGACCCTTCGAGGGTCCCAAATGCGATCGGCGCAATCGCGAGCAATGCTGCAACCACCGCGTGCGTGGTCGGGCCAGCCACGGGCGGGAGTTTGCGGTAAATACGCCCCTTCATCAATGAACGAGTTCGCCTCGCTCGACGGCGTCCCGGCGTCCGGGACCGAACCGCGGCGCCACGGCTTCGCCGAGGCGGCCGAGGCGATCCGCTCGCTTCTGGCTGGACCTTCACGCGCGGTCGAGCTCTACGGCGCGAGCGGCGCGCTCGGGGCGGCGATCGCGTGCCGCTCGTCGGACGCGCCGCTGCTCTACGTCGTCCCCGACGAGGAGACGGCCGAGACGCGCGCAAGCGACCTCGAGTTTTTTCTGCCGGCCCCGCACGCCGGGGACGACCCGCTGGTGCCGCCGCCCGTGCTCGAGCTGGCCGCTCCCGATTCGTCACCCTACGCCGACGTGCAGGCCGACCGCCGCACGACGCTGCGGCGGATGGCGGCGCTGTTCCGCCTGTCGCAGGGATTCGCGCCGCGCGTGCTGGTGGCGTCGGCGGCGGCGCTGTTCCGGCGCGTGATGCCGCGCGCGCCGTTCGATTCGCTGTGCGAGATGATCGCGACGGGGGCGACCCTCGATCGCGACGCGACCGTCGCCGCGCTGGTGCGGGCGGGCTTCTCGCGCTCGCCGGTGGTCGAGGACGCCGGCACGTTCGCGGTGCGCGGCGCCGTGATCGATCTGTTTCCGCCCATCTACAAGCACCCGATCCGCATCGAGCTGTTCGGCGACGAGGTGGAGTCGATCCGGCTTTACGACGCGGCGACGCAGCGGACGCTGCGGCCGCTGGACGCGGTTTACGTGCACCCGGTGCGCGAGACCATCCCGACCGCGGGCGCCGATCCGCGCGCGCGCGTCCTGGCCGCGGCCGACGAGGCCGTGTTCCCGTCGTCGAAGACGCGGCGCCTGCTGGAGCAGATCGAAGAGGGCGAGCAGTTCTTCGGCATCGAGGCGCTGGCGCCCGCGTTCCACGCCCGGATGGTGCCGCTGTTCGACTACCTGCCGGAGGGGACCGTGTGCGTCGTCGAGGAGCCCGATGCGGTGATCGACGAAGCCCGCCGCCAGGAGACGCGCCTGCGTGAGGCGGCGGCGTCCCGCCACGTCGAGCACCGGCTCGCGCTTCCCGCGGAGGACTTCGTGCTGGGCGAGGAAGAGGCGGCGGCGGCGCTCGCGGCGCGCCAGCGGATCGAGCTGCGCGCGGTGGAGATCATTCGCGTCAACCCGGCGTCCGACGCGCCCCCGCGCATCCGCGTCGCGTCCGAAGGACACACCACGCTGCGCGCGGATCTGCACCAGGCGCGCTCGGCGGCGGGCGGGACGGGCGGTACGGAAGTCGACATCGGCGCGCCGCTGCGCGATCGGCTGCGCCGCTGGCTCGACGAAGGCCATCGCGTGCGGGTCGTGGCGCCCAACCGCACGCACGCCGATCGTCTGGTGGCGCTGCTGCGCGCGCTCGGCTTCGCGACCGACGCGGCGCCGCCGCGCGCCGGCCACGAGCTGTTCGGACGCGTGGGGGAGCGCGGGGTTCCCTTGCGCGAGCCCGTCGCGGGGGGCGCGGGACCCTCCCAGGGTCCCGCAGTTGATTTCGGTGCGCCGCTGGCGGTGCTCAGCGGGTCGCTGCGGCGCGGGTTCGTGCTGCCCGCCGATCGCCTGGTCGTCGTCGCCGAGGAGGAGATCTTCGGGCCGCGCGCGCTGCGCGAAGCGCGGGTCAGCAAGGCCGCCGCGCTGGGCGATCTCGGCGAGATCGCCGAGGGCGACGCCGTCGTCCACGACGAGCACGGCATCGGCCGCTACCGCGGGCTCAAGAAGCTGACCGTCCGGGGCGTGCCGGCCGACTTCATGCACCTCGAGTACGACGGCGGCTCGGTCTACGTGCCGGTCTACCGGATCGGCGCCGTTCACCGATACCTCGGCGGCGAGGCGGGCGAGGTGAAGCTCGACAAGCTGGGCCGCGCCACCTGGCAGGAGAAGCGGCGGCGCGTGTCGGCGGAGGCGAAGAAGATCGCCGAGGAGCTGATGCAGCTCTACGCGCAGCGCGCGGCGCTGGAGGGGCACGCGTTTCCGCCGCCGGACACGGTGTTCGGCGCGTTCGAGGAGACGTTCCCGTTCGAAGAGACCCCCGATCAGGCGAAGGCGATCGAGACGGTGCTGGCCGACATGCAGAACGGCGTGCCGATGGACCGGCTGATCTGCGGCGACGTCGGCTACGGCAAGACCGAGG
>DATMZL010001022.1:0-2101 GCA_035607075.1 Polyangia bacterium | reverse complement strand
CAGGCCAGTCGCTGACGCCTGTCCTTCAGGCCTTCGTGTCGTGGGTCGAGGATGCATTCGGTCTGATCGGCAACGACGACGATCCCGCGGGATGGAACGCGAAGCGCCTCGATTACGACGTCAAGATGCGGTTCGGCGCCGGCAACGCCGTCACGCTCGCTGTTCACCCGAACGAAAACGGATCGGTCGACTGGTCGTCGTTCGACGTGGACTCTACGACCGCCGACCCGTTCCCGACGACGCTGCCGATCGCCGTCGCGCGCGAGGTCCCGCACAACGTCCGTTTTCCGGGCATGCCGGCGCCGCGTTTCTGGCATTTCGAGGACGGCGACCTTCCGCTGCCTGATCTCGACGTCGCGAAGACGGAGCTGATTCGCCTGCTGATCGTCGACTTCGCGATGCTGTACGGTGTCGACTGGTTCGTGATGCCCATCGACCTGGACGTCGCGACCGCGGCGAAGGTCGCCTCTGTGCTGGTGTTCGACGTGTTCGGGATCCGGACCGTGGTGGACCCGGTCGAGGCCGGGCGCACGCCGCCGCCGCCGGCGACGCCGGATCGATTCACCATGTTCACCGCGACGTCGCCCAGCGACACCGTGTCGAACTTCGTTGTGCTGCCGCCGGTGGCGGGGCGCGCGCTGCAGCACGGGCCGACGCTGGAGGAGGTACGCTTCGCGCGCGACGAGCAGGCCAACATGACCTGGGGGATCGAGGCGGTTACGGCGAGCCGGATCGGCGAGCGGCGGCGCGGCACCGAGCGCGACGCCGCCGTCGACACGGTGGTGCCGCCAGCCACGCCGCCCCCGACCACGGCGCCGCTCCGGTACCAGATCGAGAGCAAGGTGCCTGTGCACTGGATCCCTTTCCTGGTTCCCAACACCACGAACAACGCGCCCACGACCGAGCTTGAAAAAGGAGCAACGGCGCACCTCGACAACGCGACACCGCAGGTCATCAGGCCCGTGCCGGCGCTGTCCAAGATTCTGAACCCCAAACTGATCACCCAACCATACCGGCTGTTCGACGAGGAGATCGCGCGGAGCGGCGTCCGGGTCGAACGCCTGGTCTTCATGTCGCGCTCGCGCGACGGCAAATCATTCCTGTGGACGGCACGCCGCAAGCGTTCCGGATCGGGCGAAACGCAGAGCGGTCTGCGGTTCGACTCGGCGTTGCCGACGCAGACGTAGCAAGGAGATCACGCCATGGCCGTCCAGGGACTTCCAAGCGCCGACAGCCTGCTCCCCTCCATCGCGACGCTGCAACGCAAGCTCGCGACCGAGGAGGCCGGTTTCCGCGCGACCGTCATCACCGCCGCGAGTACAGACAACCGGGTGTCGGCAGCGGCGAACGGGATGGTCGAGATGCTGACGGTCACGATTGTTCCTGCCGCGTACCCGCCCTTGACGTCGGCCGCGATCAGCTCGCTTGCGGCGTCGATCAAGGACGCGTGCGGCAAGGCGGTGACCAACGCCAACGCCAACACCAAACCCAAGGCGTCCGCGGACGCGCCCGGCTACACGCTGGCCGGGATTCCGAATTCGAATCAGGCGCCGCCCACGACGCCCGGATTCTCTAGCTCCGACGCCGACGTGACCGCCCGGCTTCGCGCGCAGGATCCGATCATCAGCGCCAAGCAGTTTCAGGGCATCTCGGGCGCGGTCAGCGCGATAGTCGACGGGGGGCTCAATCTCATCAGCATCACGCTGACCAAGCCGTTCCCCTCGCTTCGCCAGGTGTTCGAGCACGACGTCGTCGTGGCGATGAACATCGCCCTCGACAAGGCCAAGAACTTGTTCGAGGACGGCATCAAGCAGCGCGTTGACGACGGGGTCGATTCCAGCGCGGTGACGTTCCCGGTGGCGTGCATCTGGGCGCAGGGCAACCTGGCGCTCGCCGATCGCGTGAAGATCAAGAAGCAGGACGGCACGTTCGCGCCGGTCGTCAACGCCGGATCGACCGGGACGAACGTCGGCGCCGACGATCAGATCGGCGATCTGTGGAGCCGTGCGGCGGTCGAGCTGCGCGACCGCGCAAAGGCCAACGGAAACGTTCGGACGATGTCGACTCTGCAGCTCGATGCCGGTGCGTCGGTGACCGGCAC
>DATMZL010000702.1:0-5700 GCA_035607075.1 Polyangia bacterium | reverse complement strand
CTGCTGTATCAGGGCGCGGATCCTGCGACGACGAGCGGCGAGTACTCGCAGATCCCCTGGAAGATCTCGTTGCTGACGCAAACCCCATGACGAAAACACCGAGAATGCGAACAATGCGCGATCGCGTATTTCTCACGGTTTTCCTCGCCGCGGCCGGGTGCGCGGCGGATCCCGGCTACAAGAACGACGGCGGCCCATCGGGCGGCGCCGGCGGAACCGGCGGCGGCGCGGGCGGCGCGAGCGGTGGCGGCACCGGCGGTGGCGGCGGCGTCGTCGTGATCGGCCCCGGCCTTCCCGTTCCGCCCGGCCCCGGCAACGTGCCGCCGCCGTCGGGGACGCCCGGCAACCTGAAGGTGCTCGACTGGGCGGGCTTCAAGTCCGCGGTCACGTACACCTTCGACGACGCGCAGCCGTCGCAGGTCGAGCACTACGCCGAGCTGCAGGCGATGGGCGTTCGCCTCACTTTCTACATCACCAGCAGCAGCGGCGGCATCGAGGCGACGTTCAAGCAAGCGGTGATGGACGGCCACGAGATGGGCAACCACACCGTCCACCACTGCCACGCCGACCTCACCGGCTGCAGCAACACCGCCGCGGCGCCGGGCAGCGTCGCGGCCGAGCTCGACGACTGCAACACCTTCATCACCGGCCGCCTCGGCCAGAGCGCCGTGTGGACGGCGGCCAGCCCCTTCGGCGACACAGGCTGGGACGCGCCCGACATGATGCGCTTCTTCATCAACCGCGGCGTCGGGAGCGGCACCATCCCCGCGAACAGCACCTACGACCCGTTCAACCTGCCCTGCCACGCCGCGGTCGAGGGCGAGACCGCGGCGATGTTCAACGCGCAGATCGACGGCGCCGAATCGATGGGCCGCTGGTTGATCTTCCTCGTCCACACCATCGCGCCGACGTCGCAGAGCTGGTACGCGCCGATCGACATCTCGGTGGTCACCGACAGCGTCGCGCACGCGAAGTCGCTGGGCGACGTCTGGATCGACTCGGTGGTGAACGTCGGCGCCTACTGGCGCGGCCAGAAGGTCGTCGCGGCGGCGACACCGACCGCGTCGGGCGGCGGCCAGACGTGGACGTGGACGCTGCCCGACCACTTCCCGCCCGGGAGGGTCCTGCGCGTGACCGTCGACGGCGGCACGCTGTCCCAGAACGGCACGCCGCTGACGTGGGATCCGCACGGCTACTACGAGATCGCGCTGGACGCGAAGACGCTGACGCTGGCGCCATGACGACGATGACGATGACGATGACGATGACGATGACGATGCGAAAAAACATGCTGCGAAGAATGATGCTGGCCACGACCGTCGCCGCCGCCGCGGGCTGCGCGGCCGATCCGAACTACGGCGGCCTCGATGCGAGCGCGCCCGATGTCGGCGGCAACGATACGAGCACGACCGATACGGGCGCGCCCGAGACCATCGTCAACAACCCGGTCCCGCCGCCGGCCGGCGTGATCGCCGCGGGCGTGCGCTGGGTCGGGCGCGTCGACACGACCAACACCGCGCAGCCGCGGTTCTCCTGGTCGGGGACGGGATTCGTCGCGCGCTTCTCGGGCACGTCGCTGACAGCGATGCTGAACAACACGGGCACGTATGTGATCTTCAAGACCGTCATCGACGGCGCGCCGCAACCGCCCTTCACTGCGGCCAGCGGCCAGTCGACGCAGATGCTCGCGACCGGCCTGACAGCCGGCGTTCACACCGTCGAGGTCTACCGGCAGACCGAAGGCCCGCAGGGCGAAACCCGGCTGATGAGCCTCACCGTCGGCGACGGCGCGCTGATGGATCCGCCCGCCGGCGCGAACCGCCTCATCGAGGTGATCGGCGACTCGATCAGCTGCGGTTACGGCAACCTCGGTCAGAACGGCGACGCCGACTGCTACCCGACGGAGAGCCACTGGGACACCTACGGCGCGATCGCGGCGCGCGCGCTCGGCGCCGAAGTCAGCACCATCGCGGCGTCGGGCCGCGGCATCATCCGCAACTACGGCGGCGACACGGGCGGCACGATGCCGAAGGTCTACACGAACACCGTGACGAACCTGTCGACGCCGGTCTGGGACTTCCACGTCGAACCGCAAGCGGTCGTGATCAACCTGGGCACGAACGACATCAGCAACGGCAAGGGCGATCCGGGACAGCCGTTCCGCGACACCTACCAGACGCTGCTCCAAACGATCCGCGCCTACTACCCGCACACGTTCATCATCGGCTTCGTCGCGCCGCTGCTCAGCAGCGGCGAGGCCGCCGCCATCAACGCCCACATCAAGGCCGCCGTCGACGCGCGCGTGGCCGCCGGCGACACGAACGTCGAGTTCTTCAACAAGATCCCGCCCCAGACCTCCGACAAGGCCGCCTGCCAGTACCACCCGAACGTCGCCGAGAACACGCTGATGGCGGACGCGCTGGTGACCGAGCTCAAAGCGAAGCTCGGCTGGTAGCGCAGGTTTACTTCTTCGGCTTCGGCTGGCGGTCGAGGATCTTTTCCATTTCGTCCATCGTGCCGTTCATCTCGGCGATCGCCGCTTCGAACGGCGCGGATGTCGTCATGTCGACGCCTGCGTCCTTGAGCAGATCGATGGCGTACTTCGAGCTGCCCGACGACAGCATCTTGAGGTAGGCGTCGCGTCGCGCCGTCTTGCCCGTCTTCTGTTCTTCCCGCACCGCACGCGCCAGCGACGTCGAGGCGACCATGCTCGTCGCATACTGGTAGACGTAGAAGTTGTAATAGAAGTGCGGCACGTAGGCCCACTCGATCGCCAGCAGATCGTCGACCTGGCACACCTTCTTATCGTGGCCGTAGTAGTCGCGCGCGATCTTGAGATACAGCTTCGACAGGTTCTCGCCTGTCAGCGGTTCGCCGCGCTCGGCCTGCTCGTGAAACGCCAGCTCGAACTCCGCGAACTGCGTCTGCCTGAACAGCGTCGTCCGCAGCCCGTCCAGCAACGTCCCCAGCAGGAACAGCCGGCTCGCGTCGTCCTTGGCGCGATCGAGCATGAAGTGAATCAGCAGGTTCTCGTTGAACGTCGACGCGACCTCCGCGACGAAGATCGGATAGTCGGCCGTCGGATACGGTTGCGCCGAGTGCGACAGGTACGTGTGCATCGAGTGCCCCGACTCGTGCGCCAGCGTCGTCAGGTCTTCATAGCGGTTGTTGAAGTTCAGCAGCTGATACGGGTGCACGCCGTACGCGCCTGTCGAATACGCGCCCGATCGCTTGCCCGTCGACGGCAGGTAATCGGTCCAGCGGCTGTTGAACCCCTTCTCGAGCGCGTCCGTGTACGCCTTGCCCAGCGGCACCAGCGCCTGCAGCGTGAGCGCGCGCGCCTCGTCGGGCTGGAAGCGCATGTCCACGCTCGCGACCAGCGGCACGTACAGATCCTGGTAGCGCAGCGTATCCAGCCCCAGCATCCGCTTGCGCAGCGCCAGGTAGCGGTGCAGCGTCGGCAGGCTGCGGTGCACGTCGGCGAGCAGCTGCTTGTAGACGACGACGGGGATGTTGTCCTGGAACAGGGCCGCGCCCAGCGCCGTGTCGAAGTGCCGCACGCGCTTCTCGAACATGTGCGCCTTCACGCCGGCCGCCAGCGTCGACCCCATCGTGCGCTCGTACGTCTTCAGCGCGCCGAAGAACTCGGCGAACACCTTGTCGCGGTCGGCGCGGACGCGCGCCTGCCGGTGCAGCGTGAAGGCGGCCGGGTCCAGGCGGACCGTCTCGCCCGTCGACAGCTTGACGGTCGGGTACGGGAGGTCAGCGTTGGAGAGCACGCCGTGCACCTCGCCGCCCGCGCGTTGCAGCTCGCCCGCCTCCGCCGCCACCCGCTCCTCGGCGGCGCCCAGCGTGTGCGGTTTGCGGCGCAGCGTCTCTTCGAGAAAAACGCGATACGGGGCCAGCTTCTTCTCCCCGGCGATCCACTTCCGGACCTTGGCCGCGTCCATCGCGATGATCTCGGGACGCACCCAGGAGATCGCCGACGCGAACTGGGTGGCCAGCTCCTCCGCCGCCTGCTTCATCTCGCGCGGACGCGCCGCCCGCACGTCCTCGTCGGAGAGACCGTTCGCGTAGACGTTCAGGCGTGACAGCTGCAGGTCCAGGTCGAACATCGTCTCGAGCGCCGTCAGCAAATTCTTCGGCGACTTCGCGAGCGTGCCCTTGTACTTGGCCAGCTCCGGGAGGCGCTTCGCGACCGCGTCCTTCGCCTTGGTCCAGTCCGCCTCCGACGCGTACAGGTCGCCGAGGTTCCACTTGTACTTGTCGGGAACGTCCTTGCGCTCCGTTGCGCCCACCGGTGCTGCTGCGGCTGCTGTCATGGCGATTATCCCCAAACAGATGAACGCCAGCGGCGTACGGACCATGTGGCCCGGCAACGTAGCTGCGGAGACGCGGGCGGTCAACCCGGCGGGCGGTGGATTTGGAGCGTGAGGGGTGCGGCGCTCACCAGGCGATCGCGAATTCGCCGCCGATGCCGTGGGTCCCTGCGAGGGGGCGAGCGGCGACGCCGCCTCCGGTCCGCGCCGTCGAGCGTTCGGCCGAGCGCCACCAGAGGACCGTCGCGGCCGCGAGCGCCACGCCGCCAACCCCCACGGCGACGAATTCCCAGTTCCGGTCCCGGGTCGCGTCCGACACGAGTTGCGCGTGCTGAGCCTTCTCGCCGTCCGTTGAGCAATCCACAGGGCGGCAGAGGCCCTTCGCCTCGGAGTTCTCCTGCAGGAAGCGAATCCCCAGGAACGCGCCCGCGGCCAGTCCGGCGATCCCGACGGAGCCGAGCAGCACCGCCGGCAAGGTGAGGCGCCGCTCCGGCGGCGGAAGCGTCGGCGTCACCAGCGTCGCAGCGGGCAGTGGCGCCGGCGGTTCGGGCTGAAACTCCAGCGCGGGAATCGAAACCGACACCGTCGTCGGGTCGCCCGCCGGTACCGACACCTCCGTCGACCAGGGCTTCCGATTTGGCGCGGTCACGTGGATCGCGTGAACGCCGGGATCGACTGGTACGGCCACGCCCCAGGCGGACGCCGCCACGACGACCGCATCCCGCTGCACGGTCATCCCGTCCACGGGCAGATCCACGATCACGACAATGCGCGACAGCCGCGGTTCCAGCGCGGCGGCGCGCTCGCGCGCGACGCGCTCGCGATCCGGTTGGCCCGCGACCTTCGTCGCACCGGCAACGTCGAGGAAACGCGCCCAGGCGCTGGCGGTGCGGCCCAGGTGCTCGAAGCAATCGGCGAGGTTGAAGGTGGTGCCGATACCCGGGTTCAGCCGGAGGCTGTCCTCGAACTTCGGGCATGCCTCGACGTAGTCGCCCGCCGCGGCCAGCCGGCGCGCCTCCCCGAACAGGACGCGTGCCTCCGCTTCATCTCGGGCGGCCGCATTGCCGCCCGCCGCCGCGTCGCTTCCTTCGGCCGCGCGCGCCGGAACCGACGCGAGCACCACGCCCGCGAAGATCGTCAGCGCGCCGGCCCGCGCATAGTCACGCCTGTTCATCGGATGTCATCGAAGAGATCTCGGGGCGACGCCGGCGGCTTCGGCTCTTCGCGCACCAGGGGAGCCGTCGTCTTCACCTTCGCCTTGGACTTCGCGACGCGCCGTTCGCCAGCGGGCGTCGGTTCGGGCGCGGGCGCGGGCGCCGGCGGCTCGGTGGGTGGCGACGGGCTCGCGGCCGGTGGCGGCGGCACGGCGACCACCGGGACC
>DATMZL010000499.1:0-2594 GCA_035607075.1 Polyangia bacterium | reverse complement strand
GGTGCTGCCTGCCGCGCCGGCCGTGCCCGTGGTGCCGCCGGAGCCCCCGCGCCCGGCGGAACCTGTGGTGCCCGCGACGCCCGTCGTGCCGGCGCTGCCTGTCGTTCCGGCGACACCCGTTGTTCCCGCGCTGCCCGTCGTCCCGGCGAAGCCTGTCGTTCCCGCGACGCCCGTCGTGCCGGCATCGCCGGTGTTTCCGGCGGCGCCCGTCGTGCCCGCAGCTCCGGTCGTGCCGGCAGATCCGCTCGGGTGCGCGCCACCGTCTTTCGAACACGCCGCGCTTCCCAGCGCGAAGAGCAATCCGGCGAATCCGATGCGCGCGTTCATGTCGACGCCGGCGATGATCTCGCAAACGCCGCCGTTTGCGACGAAGAAGAGCGTGCCGATCGATCGGCGTCGCATCGACGCCGATTTCATGAGCCGATCTCCGAAAGCTCGTTCCGGCTCAGAGGTGCGCCGAAAAGATTTCGTGAGCTGTTTTTCGATCGCGCGCGCCGCGGAAATAGTCGGCGCGCGGCCGCAAGACGCGGCTTAGCATCGCGCGCTGTGCGGTACGAAAAAGCTCTGACCCTGCTCGCTGCGATCACGTCCGCGGTCGCCTGCGCGCCCGCGGGATCCGACGGAACCAGCGGTTTCGCCGGATCGAGCGTCGCCGGTATGAGCGGCGGCGCCGGCACGACAGGGTCCGCTGGAACGACGGGCACCGCGGGAACGACGGGCGCTGCCGGCAACGGCATCGCCGGCACGTCCGGCGCCGCGGGAAGGAACGGCGGAGGCGGCGGCGCCGGAGCCGCCGGCGGTCGCGGTGGCGCGGGAACCGGTGGCGCGACCGGCAGCGGCGGCGCCCCGGGCGGACGCGGCGGGACCATGGGCGGCGCCGCCGGCGGCACGACCGGCAGCGGCGGTGTCGGCGGCGGGACGCTGACGCTCACGAGCCTCGCCATCGACGCGAATCCGAACATGACCATCTCGTGCTTCGTCTCGTGGACGACGGCCGCCGCCGCGACCTCGGAGGTCGACTTCGGCGAAGGCAGCTACCAGTTCCGGATCCGCGACGCCGCGATGGTGACCGCGCACCGCGTGCTCGTCATCGGCATGCATGCCGAGAAGGCCTACAAGATCCGCGCGGTGTCGACGAACGCGCAGGGCAGCGGCAGCATCGAGGGCAACTTTACAACGGGCAAGCTGCCGGCCAGCGTTCCCCTGCCCACGTTGTCAGCCAGCGACTTCGCGAACAGCCAGGTCGGCTGGACGCTGACCAACATCATGCCCAGCCGCAGCGGGCCCGCGAACGCCGTCATGTACGACCAGAACGGCCTGCCGGTCTGGTACTACATCCACGGGACCACGGCGGACGCGCGCGGTGACGTCTCGACCGATTTCATCGGCGGGAGCGTGATCGTCGGACCGACGAGCGGCGAGCCGGCGCGCGACGTCGACCTTTCCGGGAAGGTCATCTGGACCGGCCCCGCGCAGAACAACAACGCGAAGCTGATGACCCACTTCGTCGGAAAGACCGCCGCCGGCAACTACCTCCTCAACATCGAGCTCGACAAGACGATCACCAGCGGCAGCACGAAGGTCGACGACCAGCTGATCGAGGAGATCACGCCCAGCAACAGCGTCGTCTGGATGTGGAAGCTGTTCGATCACATCCCGCCGTCGGGCTCACGCGAGGAGCTCTGTCACGGCAACTCGCTGACGATCGACGACGCGGCCGGCGTCTTCTATTACAACTGCCGGTTCGTCGGCATGTTCAAGGTCGACAGGGCGACCGGCAACATCCTGTGGCGGATGGGCGGCAGCTACGACACGACGAGCCTGGGCGCGGGCGATTTCACCTACAGCCCGACAGCGGGCCGGTTCAGCGACGCCCACGATCCGGAGATTCACGGCGACGGCACGATCCTCTTCTTCGACAACGGCGGCTACTCCGGCTCGTTCAGCGACGGCGGCGCGAACTACCATTCACGCGTCCTCGAGTACCAGATCGACGAAACCAAGAAGACGGCGACGGTCGTCTGGGAGTTCCCGGGCACGTTCGCCGTCGACGCCTGGTACAAGACCAGCTGGTACTCGCCCTTCTGGGGCGACGCCGATCGGCTCGCCAACGGCAACATCCTGATCACCGCGCCGACGAAATCGGCCAGCGCGTCTACTCGGATCTTCGAGGTCACGCGCGGGGGCAAGGTCGTCTGGGAGATCACCCTCCCCGTGAACAACGGCTCCTTCCGCGCGCAGCGCCTGGCGCCGCCCCCGCTGGTCGAGCCGCTGCCTTAATTCTTCGTCGGCTTCTTGACCAGGTGCGAATAGATCAGCGGGCCCAGGCTGTCGGTCATCATCTGCTCGACGACCTTCTCGAGCTGCTCGCGCTGGTCGGCGCTGTCGTAAACGAACTTGATGCCCATGCCGGCCTCGTGACCGGCGGGAACCTGAGGCGGTAGCGGCGCGCCGTCCTTGACCACCCAGCGCACCTCGCCGCGCAACGCGAGCGGCGCGGACTGCGACGGCAGCATCAGCTTGAACAGGAAGATCGTGCCGACGTCCAGGGGTTTCTCGGTCTTGATGAAGGTGCCACCCTTCGAGATGTTCTT
>DATMZL010000505.1:0-8898 GCA_035607075.1 Polyangia bacterium | reverse complement strand
CGCCCATCGCCTCGAGCACCGACAGGATGACGCGCACCCGCCGCTCGGGCAGCGCCATCGACAGCGCGAGATCGCGCACCGAGACTTCCTTGCCCTCGTCGCTCCAGGCGTAGAGGCCCTCGGCGACCATGCGCGCCTGCGACTTGGTCGGGTGCGCTTCCTTGAGGAAGTGCTCCTGGATCGCGATGTCGTCCGGTTGGAACAGCAGCACGCAGCGCGCCGGTTTCCCGTCGCGGCCCGCGCGCCCCGCCTCCTGCACGTATGCCTCGGGCGATCCGGGCATCTGCCAGTGGATGATGTAGCGGATGTCGGGTTTGTCGACGCCCAGGCCGAACGCGTTGGTCGCGATCATGACGACCTTGCGGCCCGCCTGCATGAACGACGCCTGCGATTTCTCGCGCTCCTCGGTCGTCATCTTGCCGTTGTAGCGTTCGACCGGGATCTTGCCGTGCCGGAGCGCGACGTACAGCTCGTCGACGGCGCGCACGGTGGCGCAGTAGACGATGCCGGGCCGGCGCAGCCGCTGGATCAACTTGCCCAGCTGGCGCAGCTTGTCGGCCTCGCCCGCCACCTTGCGCACGTCGAACGCCAGGTTTGGACGGTGGAACGAGACGCGGCAGACCTTCGGGTCCTTCATCCCGAGCTGCACCAGCACGTCGTCCGCGATCGCGGGCGTGGCGGTCGCGGTCAGCCCGAGGATCGGCGGGCGCCCGAGCACATTCGCGGCGCGCCGCAGCCCGAGGTAGGAGGGGCGGAAGTCGTGGCCCCACTGCGACACGCAGTGCGCCTCGTCCACGCAGAACAGCGAGAACTTCACCCCGGCCAGCGCCTCT
Source organism: Polyangia bacterium (assembly GCA_035607075.1). Classification (GTDB taxonomy): domain Bacteria; phylum Myxococcota_A; class Polyangia; order Fen-1088; family Fen-1088; genus JADGRB01. The sequence goes on along the minus strand of DATMZL010000505.1, from coordinate 8,065 downwards.
TGCACCGCCGGCGAGTTCACCGACTCGGGCGTGATCATCACGATGCGGACGCTGCCTTCGCGGACCGCCGCCAGATCCGCCGCGCGTTCCTTCGCGGTACGCGTGGAATCGATGCGCACGATCGGAACGCCGGCCGCCTTCAGCTTGCCGTACTGGTCCTCGATCAGCGCCAGCAGCGGCGACACGACCAGCGTCGGTCCCTCCATGACCAGCGCGGGGACCTGGTAGGTCAGCGACTTGCCGCTGCCGGTCGGCATGATCGCCAGCGTGTCGCGGCCCGCCAGGACCGCTTCCATGATCTCGGCCTGACCGGGCCGCAGCTCCTTGATGCGGAGCACCTCGCGCATCCTCTCGAGCGCGCGCTGCAACGCCGGGGACGGCGGCTCGACGGGCGTCGCCGAGCCGATCGTCGGCGCGCCGGCCGTCACGGACGGCGGCGGCGTCAGGTCGTTCGACGGCCGGTCGTCGTCCGCCAGCGCGTTGCGCCGGATGACGATGGTGGGCACCCCGTCATCCGCGGCAGCTACGCCTGATTCGGATTCGGCGGGTGCAGGAACGGTATCAGTTCGACCGGGACCGCCTGCGGCGGCCCGGGCTTCGTCGTCGGAACTCAGGCTGAACTCCTGTTAAATCGCGCACGTAGTCGTCGCCGCGGCTCAACCGCCTAACCCTCGTTCCACATTCCCACGTCCCACATTCCCTTGCGACATTGCCTACGTGCACTTGTTGCGAAGCTTGATTGCCGGGGTCATCGCGAGAAACCGAGACCCTTCGGAGCGCCGGTGCGGGTCCTGAAAACCCCGCGAACCACGAGCGTCGAAACTCACCCTACCACGGTGATTTGGCGAAGTCCAAGGCATTTTCCGGGGGTTTTTCCTGCTGGCACAGCGGTTGCCGTGGCTTGGGGAATGGCGACCATATTGGCCCTGGAACCGGACGCGCGGCCCCGCGAACGCCTCACGGCGCGGGGCGCGGAGCACCTCACCGACGGCGAGCTCCTGGCCATCGTGCTCGGGGCGGGCACCCGCGGCGCGAGCGCGATCGAGGTCGCCGCGGCTGTGCTTCGGGGCGTCGGCGGCCCGATCGGGCTCTCGCGCGCGACCCGCGCCGAGCTGGCCGCGTACGCCGGCATCGGGAGCGTGCGCGCGACGCTCGTGCTGGCGGCCCTCGAGCTCGGACGACGGGCCGCCGCCGGGCGGCCAATCCGCGGCCAGCGACTGGCGGGCGCGTCCGAGGTCTGGACGTATTTTCGCGGGCGGCTGGCGCCTCTCTCGGTGGAGGAGTTCTGGGCGATCGGCCTCGACGTGCGCCACCGCGTGCAGAGCGAGACCTGCCTCGCGCGTGGCTCGCTGACCGGCGTCGAGATCCACCCGCGCGACGTGTTCCGCCCGTTGATTCGTCAGGGGACCGCCGCCGTGATCTTTTGTCACAACCACCCGTCGGGCGATCCCGCGCCGTCGCGCGCGGACGTCGAGCTGACCGCGCGCTTGCGCGACGTCGGCGATCTCGTCGGCATCCCGGTGCTCGATCACGTCGTCGTGGGATGGGAAGGCTTCGTCAGCCTGGCGGAGCGGAATTGGAGATAGATCGGAGATCCGCGGCTACAATCCCGCCGTGCTCAGGCTCCGAGCGGCGTTGACCCTGGCTTTGGTCCTGTCGTCGTCCGCGCGCGCGCTGGCGATGGACGACTTCGCGGGGACGCGTGCGATCGGTATGGGCGATGCGGGCCGCGCGTACGCCGTCGGCGACACGGGTCCGCTGCTGAACCCGTCCGGGATGTCGCTGGTGAAGAACTTCCAGGTCCTGGAGGGGAGCTACGGTTACGGCAGCCGTCTCCACGCCCACACGTTGCACGCGTCGATGGTCGACAACACGTCCGGGTTCGGCATCGCGGGCGGGCTTTACTACACCTACCGCCTCAGCGAGCCGGGCGGCGGCCTGACGGGCGACGGTCACGAAGGGGGGCTCGCGTTGTCGGTCCCGATCGCGAGCCGCGCGACCTTCGGCGGGACGGTGAAGTACTTCAAGCTCTCCGGGATCGAGGCGCCGGACGATCGTAAGGGCGGCGTGACGTTCGACCTGGGCTTGACGGTGACGTTGCTGCCCAAGCTGTCGGTCGCCGTCGTCGGCTCGAACCTGCGCGATCTCCACAACAGCAACGCGACCCAGGGTATCGGATACGGGATCGCGCTGATCCCGACGGCCGACGTGGTCATCACCGCGGACGGCTTCACGAGCCTGACGCCCGACAATCACACGGGCTACAAGGGGACCAGCGTGATGGTGGGAGGCGACCTGACATTGGGGGGAAAGTTCGACGTGCGGCTCGGGGGTGGCTATGACGCCGCGACGAAGAACGGCTATGGGTCGGCCGGCGTGTCCGTCGTGTCGGAGATCGGCGCCATCGACGGGGGCATCCGCCAGGACCTCTTCATCCACGAGGGCGGCCGGCGCGCCACCGTGGCGGCTATCAGCCTCCGCCTGTTCATTCCGTCGCAACAACAGTCGCTGGCACAGCAGCCGGGAACCTTATGACAGCGACGTTGTCCGAACGATCGTGGAGGCCACACTGCGCTGGAGGGGAACCCTCACGGACTCCCCTGCCGCCGTGGCCGGCTCCACGGCCGACAGCCCGACGTCGTCGAAGCGGCTGGCCCGCGCCCGCGCCCGCGCGCTGGGGCAGCGGATCCCGTACACGATGAGCGTGGACGAACGGCGCCTCCTTGATCGCCTCCTCGAGCGCGACGAGCAAGCCTTCAACGAAATCGTCCGCCTCTACAAGGACAAGGTGTTCAGCCTGATCTACCGCATGCTGGGGAGCCGGCCGGAGGCGGAGGACGTCGCGCAGGAGGTGTTCATCACCGTCTTCAAGAACATCGAGAGCTTTCGCGGCGAGGCGAAGTTCTCGACCTGGTTGCTGCGCATCGCCGCCAATCACTCGAAGAACCGGATCAAGCACCTGGCGCGCCGGCCCACCGAGGGCGCCGACCCGGACGACGTCTCGCAGCTGCGCGCCCTGCCCGATCGACCCCAGCCGCCGGTGCAAGCTAGGATCGAAACCCCCGACGCCATGCTGGAAGCGGCCCAGACCGAACGGCTCATGCAGGAGGCGATCGCGAACCTGCCCGAGGACCAGCGCCTTCTGGTCGTGCTTCGCGACGTCGAGGAGATGTCGTACCAGGAGATCGAGGAGATTACCGGCTTGCCCGAAGGGACGATAAAATCGCGCTTGCACCGCGCGCGCATGGCGATAAAGGAGTGGGTGGACAGGCACACGCGGTAGCGCGGCCAGCGAGCCATGGACCACGAGCAGGCACAGAGCAACTTCTCCGACTACGTCGACGGCAGCCTTGCGGAGCGCGTTCGCGCCGAGGTCGACGCGCACCTGGGGTCGTGCATCCAGTGCCGGACCGAGCTGACCGCATTTCGCAACACGGTCGGCTCGCTGGGCCGGTTGAAGCAAACGGCGCCGCCCAGCTTTCTCGTCGACATCAAGCAGCAGATCTACAAGCGCTCGCGGGGGCGGTTCTTTCGCCCGCGCTGGAAGCTGTTCGGGCGCATCCCGTTCGAATGGGTGTCGCTGGGGACGATCATCGCGATGCTCGTCTATTACATCGCGATGCTGCACGCGTCGCCGAGCGGCGTTCGACCGACGCCCTAGCCGCGTCAGGTTTTCAACGCCGGGCGCCGCGGCGCCCCATTGTTGTCGCGCCCTTACGCCCGGGCCGGCGAGGGCATACACTTTGCTCAGGTCTGGGCCCATGAACGCGCCGACACGCTCTCCGCTTCTTGCCGCCGTCTGCCTGCTGCCGGGCCTGCTCGGGACCGCCTGCGACAGCGTCTTCGACATCAACGGGCGCAGCCTGGATAACAACCCGCCCGTCGAGCAGGACGCGGGGGCCCCGGCGACGGACGCGGCGCCCGAGATGGACGCGCAACCCGCGATGGACGCGGAGCCGCCCCGGACCTGCCGTGCGGTCACCGTGGATCCGTCCCTCGATTACGAGGCGATGTGCAGCCATTACTGCGACACGCTGGACGAGACGACGCGCTACCTGTCGCTGTCGCGGAACGAGAGCCCGGCGCCGGCCGGGACGGTCTCGCAGATGTGCTACCAGCTGCGTTGCGTTCCGAAGTGCGTCGACCAGGCGCTCTGCTTCGCGCAGTGTGATGCGGTCGCGACGCAGTACGCGGCGGTGTGCGCGAATTCGGTGGTCACGCCCGACAGCGTTTGTCCGGTCTCGCTCGACGACCACGACACGGCTTGCCGCGCGGGGTGCAGCCCGCCGGTCGTGCATCCTCCGGTTCCGTAGCTACGTCACGTAGCAGAGGAGGACCTTGAGGTACTGGCCCTCTGTGAACGCGGGGGGAAGGAGGTGGTCGGCGGCGGGGCCGCGGCGCTCGAACACGCGGACCTCGCGGCCGGCTTGCTTGGCGCCGGCGGCGACGATGCGTTCGAACGTCTCGGCGTCGACGTTCTGCGAGCAGGAGCAGGTCACCAGGATCCCGCCGGCGGCGACGGTCTGCAACGCCAGCGCGTTCAGCCGTTCGTAGCCCTTGCGGGCGGCGTCGAGATCCTTGCGCGCGCGCGCGAACTTCGGCGGATCGATCACGACCAGCTCGAACGCGCGCGGCGTCGCGGTCTCGAGGTAACGGAACGCGTCCGCCTCGATCGCGTCGATGCTGACGCCGTTCTTGGCGGCGTGGGCGGTGATGCGGGCGACGGCGCGCGCCGAGCTGTCCACCGCGGTGACGGCGGCGGCACCGGCGCGCGCGGCAGAGAGGCCGAAGCCGCCCGCGTAGGCGTAGACGTCCAGCACGCGCGCGCCGCGCGCGAACGCGGCGACCCGCGCGCGTGTCTCGCGCTGGTCGATGAACATGCCCGTCTTTTGCCCGCCCAGCGGCTCGACCTCCAGCGCGATGCCGTTTTCCACGACGGCGACCGTGCCGCGCGACTCGCCGCGCGCGACCCGCGCGCCGGCCGCAAACCCTTCCAGCTTCGCGTACGCTTCGGTCGCGAGCTCGAAGATCGTCCGCACTCCCAGCTCGGCTTCCAGCGCGTCGTAGATCTCGTTCCGACGCATCGACATCGCCAGCGTCGTGATCTGGACGGCGGCGGCGTCGGCGTAGATGTCGATCACCAGTCCGGGCAGGTCATCGCCCTCGCTGTTGACCAGGCGATAGACGTTCGTCTCCGGCGACGGCAAGCCGAGGCGCGCCCGCACGGCGCGCGCTTCCGCGATCCGCCTGCGAAGAAAGGTCGCATTGACGGCCTCGTCGACGCGCGTGCACAGGCGAACCGGAATCTGCGACCGCGCGTTGTAGAAACCTTTGCCAATGAAACGCCCGTCGTGATCGGTCAGCGACACCACGTCGCCGGGCTCCGGATTGCCGTCGATCGACGCGATCGCGTTGGCGTACACCCAGGGATGGCCGTACCACAGCGGCCGCGCGCGACCCTTGCGCAGGATGACGCGGGGTTCTTTTTCGGGCGAGCGCGCGGGCACGGTCATCACGAGTCGCCTCCGCTGCCGCCGCCGCGGAAGCTGCTGGCGTCGATGCCGTAACGCTGGACGCACCGCCAGATGACGGCGTACTGGCGGTTGAGGCGGCGCGCGACCTCCGCCACGCTGCCCTTCGTCTCGGCGAGCAGCGCCGTCAGCTCGTCGCGCGTCGGCGCGGGCCGGCGCGGGCGCACGTGCGGCGTGGCCGCGCGGGTCAGGCTGGGGTCGGCGGCGTCGTGGAACGAATCGGGCGGCGGCGTCGGGTCGACGTCCGTGGTCTCGAGGTCGTCCTCGCCGTCGAGCTGCAGCGTCGCGGTCACCGCGTCGGGGAGGTGCTCGAGGCCGATCGTCCGCGCGCCGCGGCTCAGCGCCTCGGCTTCCTCGATCACCTTGGACAGCTCGCGCACGTTCAGCGGCCACCCGTGCAGGCACAGGGCGTGGAAAGCTTCCGGTTCGAATGCGCGGCCGTCTTGCAAGTCGCCTAGAAAATACGCGACCAGCCGCCCGATGTCTTCCATCCGATCGCGCAACGGCGGCAGCAGGATCGGCTGCGCGCCCAGGCGGCCGAGCACCGCCTCCTGCACGTGCTGGCCCTTCTGGAGATCGACGCGGCTGGTCGCGGCGACGATACGCACGTCGGCCTCGACGATGCGCGTGGATCCGAGAGGCGTGAAGCGGCGATCCTGCAGGAAGCGAAGCAGCTTCGCCTGCAGCTCTGCGGGCATGTCGCCGATCTCGTCGAGGAACAGCGTGCCGCCGTTGGCGAGCTCGACGAGGCCGACCTTGCGCCCCTGCGCGGTCGAGTGCGCGCCCTTCTCGTAGCCGAACAGCTCGCTCTCGGCGAGCTCGCGCGGGATCGCCGCGCAGTTGATGGCGACGAATCGGCCGGCGCGACCGCTGTGCGCGTGGATCGCGTTCGCGAACACGTCCTTGCCGACGCCGGTTTCGCCGACGAGCAGGATCTCCGAATCCGAGCGCGCCAGCCGTGTCAGCTTCGCGCACGTCATCGCCAGGGTGGGCGAGGTGGTCGGCAGCTTCACGAACGGCGACGCCGCATCCTGCTGCATCGCTTCGAATTCGGCGGTCGTGACGATGCGGAACACCACCACCTGCGATCCGAGGAACAGCACGGCGCCGTCGCGCAGCGGCACCGGGCCTTGGCTGCGCTTGCCGTCGACGAAGGTGCCGTTGGTGCTTCCGAGGTCTTGAATGATGAACAGGTCGGCGCCGCTCGACGCGCGCTGGATGCGCGCGTGTTTGCTGGAGACGGTCGAATCGGCGATCGTCAGCCACGCTGGCGGCGTGCCCGCGTCCCGCTGCGGCGTCGGCGTCGGATGGGGCCGGCGGCCGATTTCGAGCGTGAGCTGCTCCATCGCGTGGACGCGCGGTGTACGCAGCCCGGCCAGCGCGTCGCCGCTGCCGACGACGATCACCGCGCCGATGCGCGGCGCTTCTTTGACCAGCCCGCGCCGCGGGACGGTTCGGCTGACCTCATTTTCGTCGCTGGACATCCCCTGTCCGCGCTCAATGTATACCAACCCGGCCCGTCGGGGTGAGCGGACTCGACGGACGGTCGAGATGTTGTACGGCGGCGATTTAGCGCGCGCGTAAAAAGTGCGGCGTCTAGCCAGTGCGGGGCGGCGTCGTCGGGCCGCGCGCGATCGGCCGGCCGCTGCCCGGCTGGCCGAGGACCTTGCCGCTCTCGAACACCAGCTCGCCGCGCCGGATGGTCGCGTGCGGCCAGGCGCGCAGCTCGCGGCCCGTGTAGACGCTGTGGCCGGCGCGCGAGAAGAGGTCGCTGTCGCGTATCGTTCGCCGCTCGCGCGTCTCCCAGATGGCGACATCCGCGTCGGAGCCCACCGCGATCGTTCCCTTGCGCGGGAACATGCCGAACAGGCGCGCGGCGTTCGTCGCCGTCAGCGCCACGAACCGCTCCGGCGACAGGCGGCCGGTCATGACGCCTTCCGTGTAGAGCAGGGGCAACATCGTGTCCAGCTCGGCCACCCCCGAGCGGCAGCGCTCGACGTCCAGCCTGGGATCCAGCTTCAGCTCGCGCGTCCACGGCGCGTGGTCGCTGCCGATCGTGTCGACGGATCCGTCGACGAGGCCCCGCCAGAGCGCGTCCTGATCGGCGCGCTCGCGCAGCGGCGGCTGCGCGACGTAAAGGGGTCCGTCGCTGCCCTGGTAACGCTCGGCCGTCATGTGCAGGTAAAGCGGGCGCGTCTCGACGTAGACGGGCAGGCCCTCGGCGCGCGCCGCCGCGCACGCCGCCAGCGCCCGCGCCGACGACAGGTGAACGATGTACGTCGGCGCGCGCGTCGCCCGGCACATCGCGATCGCGCGCTCGGTCGCGACCGTCTCGGCGGCGACCGGTCGGCTGTCGGCGAAGTGACCGAGGTCAATGTGCGCGTGCGCCGCGAGCATGGTCGTGCAGCATTCGATCGTGGCCAGATCCTCGCAGTGCACCAGCGTGATGCCGCCGGCGTCGCCCGCCGCCTTCAGCGCGCGCGTGAACTGGGGGACGTTGGCTTCGAAGGTCGGCAGGCACATGAAGACCTTCA
>DATMZL010000467.1:0-4318 GCA_035607075.1 Polyangia bacterium | reverse complement strand
CGCGCTCGCGATGGACGTCGCCTCGAGCGAGCTGTGGGACAAGACCAGCAAGACGTACAAGCTGGAAGGGGAGGGCAAGGAGCTCGACGGCAAGGGGATGGTCGACTTCTACCGCAAGCTTTGCGAGCAGTTCCCGATCGTGTCGATCGAGGACGGCATGGCCGAGGACGACTGGGACGGCTGGGTGGCGCTGACGCAGGCGCTGGGCAAGCGCGTGCAGCTGGTGGGCGACGATCTGTTCGTCACCAACACCGAGCGCATCAAGCAGGGCATCGCGAAGAGCGCCGCCAACAGCGTGCTCGTGAAGGTCAATCAGATCGGGTCGCTGACCGAGACGATCGAGTCGGTCGAGATGGCCCACCGGGTCGGCTGGACGACGATCATCTCGCACCGTTCCGGCGAGACCGAGGACACGTTCATCGCCGACCTGGCTGTGGCGATGCGCTCCGGCCAGATCAAGACCGGTTCGCTGGCGCGCTCCGAACGCGTCGCCAAGTACAACCGGTTGCTACGCATCGAGGAAGACCTCGGCGGCGCGGCGATCTGGGGCGGCTCGCTCGGGCGTCTGTAGATCCGATCCCCTCGCCCCGCGAAGCGGGGAGAGGGTTAGGGTGAGGGGCCGCGTCGCTCGCTCGACCCGCTCGGCGGCTTCGAGGCGTGTCGGGTATTCCCTTTCGGGCACCGCTCCTGAAATGGCCGCTGCGCGGCCATCGTCGCTCCTACTCGCGCTGGCGTCCTCGCCCCCGAGCCTCGTGATGCTCGGCAAGCGTTTGGTCGGTCGAGGAGCGCGCTCCCAGGTGCCCGAAAGGGAACACCCGACACACCTCACGCCGCCTCCAACCCGTCATCGCGCACTGAAGAACGTCGACGAATGGCGGTCGCCCGCGGGCGACTCGTTTGACCGCTTCCCGGGCCGCGTGTTAGTGGCGACGCGTGAAGTTGTCGCTTGTCATCCCGGTCTACAACGAATTGGCGACGCTGCCCGAGATCGTCTCGCGCATCGCCGCCGTCGACATCGACAAGGAACTGGTCATCGTCGACGACATGTCGACCGACGGCAGCCGCGAGGCGCTGGTCGAGCTGCGCGACGAGGGACTGGAACGCTGGCTGGCCGCGCACGGCAAGCAGCGCCCGCGCCTCCGGATTAACGAGGTCCAGGTGTTGCTGCAGCCCCAGAACATGGGCAAGGGCGCGGCGCTGCGCGCCGGATTCGCGGCGACGACAGGCGACATCGTCGTCATCCAGGACGCCGACCTCGAATACGATCCCCAGGACCTGCTCCGCGTCATCCAGCCTATCGTCGATGGGATTGCCGACGTCACGTTCGGTTCGCGTTTCATCGGCACGCCCCGGCGCGCGCTGTTCTTCTGGCACCAGATGCTGAACAACGCGCTGACGCTGCTGTCGAACATGTTCAACGACCTCAACATCACGGACATGGAGACCTGCTACAAAGCGTTCCGTTCGGACATCATCAGGTCGATCACCGTCGAGGAAAACCGATTCGGCATCGAACCCGAGCTGACCGCGAAGGTCGCGCGGATGCGCCTGCGCATCTACGAGGTCCCGGTCAGCTACCACGGCCGCACCTACGACGAGGGCAAGAAGATCGGCTGGACCGACGGCGTCCGCGCCCTCTACTGCATCGTCAAATACGGCGTCCGCCGCCGCGCGCGCTAGCCCTTCCGCTCTGGTACTCGATTTGCGTTGATCGAACCCTGCAAGGCGTATGGGGAGGCGGCGTGAGGTGTGTCGGGTGTTCCCTTTCGGGCACCTGGGAGCGCGCTCCTCGCCCGACCAAACGCCTGCCGAGAATCACGACGCTCGGGGGCGAGGACGCCAGCGCGAGTAGGAGCCACGATGGCCGCGCAGCGGCCATTTCAGGAGCGGTGCCCGAAAGGGAACACCCGACACGCCTCGAAGCCGCCGACAGGGTCGCCCGCGATCGCGCGGCCGCGGATGCCGGCGGGCGGCGCTACCCGCCCAGGACGTTCCGCGCGATGACCATGCGTTGGATCTGGCTGGTGCCTTCGTAGATCTGCAGCAGCTTCGCGTCGCGCATCAATTTCTCGACGGGATATTCCTTCGTGTAGCCGTAGCCGCCGAAGATCTGGACGGCGTCGGTCGACACGCGCATGGCCGCGTCGGCGCCGTACGCCTTGGCGTAGCTGGAGACGATGCTGTCGGGTTTGCCGCCGTCGATGCCGGCCGCCGCCTTGTGGCACAGCAGGCGCGTCGCCTCGTAGGCGATCGCCATTTCGGCCAGCATGAACTGCACCGCCTGGTGCTGTGCGATCGGTACGCCGAACGTCTTCCGCTCCAGCGCGTACTTGCGTGACTCCTCGAGCGCGCGGCGAATGATTCCGGACGCGCCCGCCGCGATCCAGGGCCGCGTGCGATCGAAGGTGCGCATCGCGACCTTGAAGCCGTCGCCCTCGGTCCCGACGATGTTGGCCTTGCCGACCTTCACCTCGTCGAAGATCACGTCGGTCGTGTTGGAGCAGCGCTGCCCCATCTTGTTCTCTTTCTTGCCGACGGACAGGCCCGGCGTCTGGCGATCGACGACGAAGCAGGTGATCCCTTTGTGGCGCGTCGTCCCTTCCTCGCGCGCGAAGACCGTGTAGAAGCTGGCGACGCCGCCGTTCGTGATCCAGCGCTTTTGCCCGGTGATGACGTAGTCGTCGCCGACCTTCTTGTAGCTGGTCTTCATGCCGGCGACGTCCGAGCCCGCGTCCGGCTCAGAACAGCAGTAGGCCGCGAAGATCGGCTCGGCGAGCAGCCGCCCGAGGTGCTCCTTCTTCTGCGCGTCGGTGCCGGCGATGATGATCGGCATCGTCCCGAGCATGTTGGCCGCCAGCGTGGTGTTCACGCCGGTGCATCCGTACGAGATCTCCTCCAGCACCAGACAGTGCGCCAGGCAGCTGAGGCCCAGCCCGCCGACCGACTCCGGGATCTCGCAGTTCATGAGGCCGGTCTCCCAGGCCTTCTTGCAGATGTCGGCGGGGAAGGTGCCGTGCTCGTCCAGCTCACCCGCGACCGGGATGATCTCCTTGCGCGCGAATTCGCGCGCGGTTTCGACCAGCTGCTTCTCCTCGTCGGAGAACTCGAAATTGGGCATGCGACATTATATGCCCGCCGCCTGGCGTAGGCGGCCTCGGGCAGGCCCTTACTTTTCGGCGCTGTCGGAGGACGCGGCGGCGCGGCGCGCGGCCCGCTCGGCCATGCGCGCGTCGCGCTCGGCCGCCTTGCGCTGCGCGAGCGCGATCTCGTCGCGCGTCGCCTTCGACCCGAGGACAAACCCGATCACGATCCCAAGAATCAAGACGACCGGGATGTAAATGAAGTGAGAGGACGGGGGCAGCCCGATCGCGAGCACCGACATCCCCGACACGCGTTAGCCCTTCGATCCCACGTTGCCTACGTTGCCGAGTCTTCGCTTGAGATCCGCGATCTGCTGGTCGACGCGCCTCATGCCCGCCGCCACGAACACCACGTACGTGAGCACCGCCAGCCAGATGATCCCGTACGCGATCGAAACGAACCGTCCCGCCGGGATCTCCTGGCGCGGGATGTTCTCGACCTTCTCGAACTCCTGCGCCAGCGCCGTCCCCGACCACGCCGCCAGCGCGACGACCGCGAGCACCGCATTGCGCATGAATCGCCAGGCTTTCGTCATGTTCGCGCCTCCATCAGTTCGTCGGCTTCGAGACGCAGCGCCGCCAGCTCGGTGCGCGCGCGTTCCAGCCGAAGCCGGATCAACAGCAGCAGCCCCCACACGACGGTGATGAGCGCGAACGCCGCCAGGAACGCCGGGACCATGTCCTTGTCTAGCGTCCGGACCACCGTCGTCTTGGGGTGGACGGTTCGCCAGATGTCGACGCTTTTGTAGACGAGCGGAACGTTGATGGCCGCGAACAGCGACAGCGCTGACGCCAGCTTGCGCCCGGCCGGGCCACCGTAGCGGCGGGCCAGCAGGTAGGCGACCAGCATCAGAAATAGCAGCAGCGCCGTGGTCAGGCGCGCGTCCCACTGCCACCAGACGCCCCAGGCCTTGCGTCCCCACAACGGGCCCGACGTCAGCGTGCAGACGCCGAACAGCACGCCCAGCTCGCCGGCCGCGAGCGCGACGCGATCGCCGAGCTCTGACCCCTTGAACAGGAATGCGATGCTGGCGCCCGCGCACACGAACGTCGACAGGAACATCATGGTCGCGCACGGGACGTGGAAGTAGAAGATCTTCTGGACCAACCCCATCTTCTCTTCGAGGGGCGCGTTCAAGATCATCGACGGGACGATCAGGAACCCGGCCGCTGCGAGC
>DATMZL010000530.1:0-6765 GCA_035607075.1 Polyangia bacterium | reverse complement strand
CACGCTCTCGCAAGCCCTCTCGCCTCTCGCAAGGCTTGCCCTCACCCCGGCCCTCTCCCGCAAGGCGGGAGAGGGAGATCAGATCCGGTCGCCTCGCCCCGCCAGTGTGGATAGCGGGGAGAGGGGCAGGGGTTAACTGCGTTCGAGGTACGCGGTGGTGAAGTATTCGTCCTTCGTGTTGGGCGCGAACGTCACCTTGGACGAATCGAAGACCGACTTGCGGCCGTTCTGCTTGTTGATCATCTCCATGTGCAGCGGCCGGTAGCGCTTGTTCTTGGCGTCGAGCAGCTTGATGTTGCCGGTGACCAGCTCCTTCAGCAGCTTGCCGTCCTTGTCGTAGAACAGCCCGCGCATCACGGCGAACTTGTCCTTGCTGACCCAGTACGTCTTCTTCGAGTAGCCCTCGCTCTCGGCGACGTCCTTGCTCTTGGGCGCCACGTCGATCACGTAGCAGGTCTCGCCGCCGAACGGCTCCTCCTTCACCAGCTTGTAGTCGAAGTCGTCGATCGCGGGGATGTTGAGATCGCCGTACGAGAACTCGCTGCCCATGAAGCTCTGCGACTTTTGCGAGCTGACAACCCGGCGGGTCTTGCGCAGCGCCGGCAAGTAGATCCAGACGTCGTCCGCCTTGGCCTCGTAGTCGAACACCAGCACGCTGGTCCCCTGGACGTCGGCGGGCGACAGGAAGCGGTAGATGCGCTTCTCGGTCTTGCCGCCGTCGTACAGCTTCGTCGCCATCGTGATGTCGCGCTCGCGCGCCTGCTTCTTGTCGTCCACCACCGTCATCTTCACGACCGCCTCGGAGCCGTCGAGCTTCCGCGTGACCGTCACCTTCTCCATGATGTCGCGCGCCGACGGGTCGGCAGCCCGCGCGGGCGCGCCCGCGGTCGTCAGCAGGGCGAGCGCGGCGAGTGCGAATCGGTGCTTCAGCTTCGACATGGGGTCTCTCCTAGAACGTGTACCTTAGCTCGACATAGCCGGCGCTCAACTGCTCGTCGATCAGGCCGAACAGCGTGTCGGTCGGACCGCGAAAGACCTGCGCGCCGATGTAGGCCGTCATCGCGTCGGTTAGACGGTAGCCGATGCGCGGCGTGATCAACCATTCCTTCGTCGTGAAGTTGAGCATCGCCAGCGACGAGAGCGACAGCGTCTCGTGCAGCGCCAGCCACTCGATTCGCAACGTCGCGACGTGCTGCACCTTCGCCGTCTGGTTGAACAAGATCTGGTTCTGCTTGGCGAGCTGCGCATTGATCGCCGTCGTCGCGGTCTCGGTCCAGTAGACGGAGTCGAACGTCGGATCGTTCGGGTCCATCTTGAGGACGTTGGTGTCGAGCGGCATCGTCGGGCCGTTCTCTTTTTGCCAGTCGAAGATGTAGCGCCCGAGGTACTGCACGATCACGCTCAGCGAACCGAAGTTGTGATCGGCTCCGACGACGTACTGCAGGTCGGGCCGCGCCGCCCAGAACTTGTTCTTGTAGTCGAACGGGCGGCGGTAGGCGGCCTCACCGCGCAGGGTCAGCACCTCGCCGAGCGCGGTCGAGAAGTCGAACCCGATCACCTGCTGGTCGTAGGCGGTCCGCGAGATCACGACCGACGGGTTCACGAGGTCGAACGTCAGGCTGTTCATCGTCAGGCCCGGCAGCGGCGCGAAGCCCCGCAGGTACGAGACCGACGCCTCGAAGGCGGGCAGCTCCAGGTGAAGGCGCCCGGCGCCGAGCCCGTTCTTCAGATTGGCGGACGGAAACGTGGTCGGGCCGAAAGACACGTACTGCGGCAGCGCCACGGGCGGCAGCTCGGTCGGCAAGTAGGTCGGCATCCAGACGCCTTCCAGACGGACGACGCCCATGCGAAGGAAGGCGCGCGCGCCGACGTTGCCCAGCCGGATGTCGTCCTCCAGCGGCGAGCGGAGGCGGAAGTCGACCGGCGTGATGTTGTTCGTCGGGTTCAGCGCGTCGGCGCGCCCCCAGACGATGATCTGCTTGCCCAGGCGCAGATCGACGGGACCGAGGTACGCGTTGACGTACGCCTCGCGCACGTCGAGGAACGTCCCCTGCTGATCGCCCATCAGGCCGTAGCGCATGCGCGCGTCGGCGAAGCCGTCGCCGAACGTCGATTTGGCGGTGCGCAGCTGCAGCGCGAGCTCGCCGTAGTTCGCCTTCATCTCGGCGGCTTGCTGGTTCAGGACCTTGCCCGCGAACACGTCGCCGCGCGCATAGCCGTTCAGCGTGAACGGAACGTTGCCCGCGGTCGATGCTGTGTCGGTCGTCGCGGGCGCCGGGGCGGCCGCCGCCTGGCTCTGCTCGAACAGGCCGCCGCCCGTGTCGCCGGGCGCGCCGGGCGGCGGCGCGCCGCCATCAGGAATGACAGCGGCGGGCGGTGGCACGGCGGGTGGAGGCGCGCCGGCGTCGGCGCCGCCTTGCGCGTGCGCGGCGCGCACGCCGGCCAGCATCGTCAGAAGGAGTCCAGCAACGGCGGAAACGCGGAGCGATCGATCTCGCATGCGGCGCGACGCAGACAATCGCCCGTCGTCCGTCTCGGTTCAAGGATCGAATACACTGGCGTTCCAAAAACGAGGGCATGTTTTCGGCTCATGAAAAAACCGACCAAGAAGAAGGCGGCGCCGAAGAAAGCGTCACCGCCGCGCGGCGGCAAGAACGACGCGCCGGGCACCGTGACGATTCGCGACGCCGGCCTTCGAAAAGGATTGGCGCAGGCGCTGCGCAGCGGCGCCGTGTCGAAACTCCAGGTCGATCTGAAGGCGCTCGCCGAGGTCCGTGAGCTCAACTGGTCGGAGGATCAGGCGGAAGCGTTTCCCGATCAGTGGGAATCGATCGGCGACCTGAAGGGACTCGAGCACGCCGTCTCTCTCCGCGAGCTCACCGTCTGGGGAAATTCGATCAGCAGCCTCGCGCCGCTGGCGTCCCTCACCGAGCTCGAGGAGGTCTGGGCCTTCGACAACGACATCAAAACGACCGCCGGACTGGCGAACAAGCCGAAGCTGCGCTCGCTGAATCTCAATTACAACCCGACCGAGACCATCGCCGACCTGCGTGGGTTGCCTGCGCTGGAGGAGGTGGAGCTGAACGGCACGAAGGTCGCCGATCTGTCGCCGCTGCTCGATCTGCCGAAGCTGCGAAAGCTGCAGGTGTCGGGCGTCGAGAAGGCGCGGTCCGCGAAGAACGTGCAGGTGCTCCTCACGCTCGCCGAGCGCAAGGTCGTCCTCGGCATGGATCCCGAGCTGCAGCAGGTGTTCGATCACCTGCAGGCGGCGGCGCTCGCGAAACAGCCGAGCGACGATCCGTTGATCGAGCGCTTTCGCACACTGGGCCAGCCCGTGCTGGCGCAGCTCTGGGCGAAAGGCGGCACAGCCGCGAGGGACGACAAATGGAACACGCTGCTGCACCGGGTTGTCCTGCTCGGCGACAAGGATCTCGAGAAGCAGGGGAAACCGGACATGGTCCGTTGCGATGTCATCAGGGAGCTCGCCGGCGCGGGCGTCGCCGTCGACGCGCAGAATGAGGAGTACGGGAACCACACCGCGCTCAGCCTGGCGATCGACAAGGGCCGCTCGCTCGGGGTGATCCAGGCCCTGCTGGATGCCGGCGCGTCCGTCCGGTTGCCGCGCCGCGCGCCGGCGCTCGCTGTCGCGCTGAAAAAAGACGCAGCGCCGGCGGTAGTCGACAAGCTCGTCGCAGCCGGCGCCGACGTGACGCACCCGGCGGTGCTCGCGGAGGCTGCCGACAAAGACGCGGTCGAGCTCGTCGGACCGGCCGCGCGCGCGATCGACTGGCGGAGGCAGATTCACCTGAACAAGCCGGCGCTCTCGACGGCGCTCCAAGGAAAACGCGACCGGATGGTCAATCTGCTCCTGGAAGCGGGCGCTCCGGCCGGCGCGGGCGCCGGGTATCCGGCGGTGTTTTTCGCGCACTCGGTCGCGATGCTGGAAAAGCTGATCGCTCACGGCGCGGATCCGCTGGTGAAGACGAACTACGGGACCGCGCTGCACCGGCTTCGAAGGAGCTCGCCGGAAGCGCTCGCGCTGATCGATCGCCTGGTCGATCTCGGCGTTCCGGTCGATGCCCGCGACTTCGACGGCAAGACCGCCCTGTTCGAGGTGACGGAGGATGCGACCGAGTACGTGAACGGCAAGTTCACCATCAATCCGGCAGTGCTGAAGCTGGCGGAAAAGCTGATCGCGCGCGGCGCTGATCCGAATGTCCGCATCTGGCATCCCGACGTCGTGGAGTGGCGCGAGGCCCGGACGCTGCTCGACGCGAAACACGGGAGTGAGATCATCCGCAAGCTGGGCGGCGTGACGACCGCCGTGTGGGCGAACCGGCAGGTCAAGATCGTCACCGGCGCGAAGGAGCTGGAAGGCGAGGCGCTGCAGGCGCTCACCGAGCTCGCGCTGGCCGGGCTGATGAAGAAGCTGGGCGCCGAGCAGGCGCGGATCGAGAAGAAGGTGAGCGCGATGTTGAAGGCGCGGACCGACGCCGTCAGCAAGGCGCTCGCGCCATTTGGCGTGCATCCGCTGACGTTGCTGTGGCTCGCGCGTGGCGTCCACGGCCGCGATCTTTTCGATCGCGGGATGCTGCAGATTGCAGCCGAGCTGCGCGTCCAGCCGGAGAAGGAGCTTGCGGCAAAGATCCATCCGCTGCTGCGGGCGCTCTGCGACGCGGGGGCGCCCGTCGACGTGAGGGACGCGCGCGGCTCGGGCGCGCTCGACGCTTACCTCGGGCGCGCGCGCGGCTACAATTTCACCCCCGACACCGCACTCGTGCGGGCGCTCATCCCGAAGTCGCGCGAGGTGATCACGCGCGCGGTAGCCGAGCACCTCGCGGGGATCGAGTCTCCGCTGCCGCCGGAGATCAACGCCGTGCTCGACATCCTGGTCGAAGCTGGCGCCGATCTGACGGAGCCCAGGGCCTTTTCGAGGCTTTGCCGCGCGCGCCGTCCCGATCTGGTCCGGCGCGCGCTCGAAGCGGGTGCCGACCCCGCCTGGGACAGCGACAGCAGCGACTGCGCGCTGGAGCAGGCGCTCTACGTCGATGACGTCAACGTGGTCGAGATCCTGCTCGACGCGGGCGCACCGCCGGACATCGGTCGGGAAGGGAGCAGCCTCGCCTTCTTCAAGACACGTTCCGGCGAGGCGCTGGAGGCGCTACTTCGTCACAAGCTGGACGTCACGTTGCGCGGCGGCTACGACAGGCGAACCCTGTTCGACGAGGCGGTCGAGCGCGCTGTGGGCCTCCTCAGCAACTGGGACGGTTACGGGCCTGAGGTGAACAACGCCGCGGTTCGTTTCGTCGCGCATCTCGTCTCGTCGGGCTGGAGCCTCGACGCCGTCGACCGCGACGGCAAGACGCCGCGCGCGCGCCTGCAAGCGATCAAGAACGAACGCGGTCGCGCCGCGCTCGCCGAAGCCGGCCTGCTGAACTAGGTCGCGGGCGTCGGCGGCGACGACGGTTCGCCGGTCCACTCGCCGGTGAGCATCACCATCGAGTAGCCGGCGGCCGCGCTGCCGAGCACCAGCTTGTCGCCGGTGTTCACGCGCCGCTCTTCCAGCAGCTGGCGGTACGTCACGCCGATGCTCGCGCTCGCGGTGTTGCCGTAGAGCGCGTGCGTGTAAACCCCGCGGTCCGGATCGACACCAATGTCCGTCAGGATCTTGCGGACCATGATCTCGCTCGGCTGGTGGAAGATGTAGTGGTGGATGTCGCTGGGCGACATGCCGAGCGCGCCGAGACGCTCCTTCACCCACGGTGGGATGTACTTGCCGAGCCGCATCAGCTCGACGGATGACGAGACCAGCGTGCCGTCGATCGGCACCTGACAGAGGTGCCAGTGGTCGGGGGCCGTGAACGTATGGATCGCCTGGAATTTGATCCCGCCGTTCTGGAAAGGTTTCCGCCTGACCAGCACGCAGGCGGCCGCGTTGCCGATCGTCAGGCCCGCGGTCTTCATCTGCAGGTCGCGCACGTTCTGGATGTCGTAGCTGAGGAACCAGCCCGACAGCTCGGACGTGAAGACCAGCGCGGTGCGGTAATTGTCGTGAAGCGCGAGATAACCGGCCGCGGTCTGGATCGCCTCCAGGTGGCCGACGCATGCCGCGGTCACGTCGAACGCGTGCGTCCGCTTGAGACCCAGCTTCGCCGCCACCTCCATCGCCGTCGCTGGCTCGAAGTACTGGCGCGCGATGCTGCCGCCGATCACCAGGTCGACCTCGTCGAGGGAAACGTTGTTCACCTCGAGGCAGTTCTTCGCGGCCGCCACCGCGTAGTCCGCGATGATTCCCGGCGTTTTCTCGGGCTCGAGATAGCGCACCTGCGTCTTGCACAGACCGAACACGTGCTCGATCGCCGACGCGATGGTTGCGAACTCGTCGTCGGAGCCTTTGAACTCAGCGCGCACCCGCCGAATGATCTCGGCGTTGTCGACGCGAACGGACGGCAAATGAATGCCTGGTTTCGAAAGGTGCAGTTCCGGCAATGACACGATCTTCTCTAGGCCCGACGGAGCGAAGATCGATCATGCCACACGCGCAGTGAAGCGACGCTTCAAAAATCGTCCGAATTCCGCGAAAAAATGAGCCGGTTTCACGACATGGTGGTTCTCCGCGGTCGAGGTTTTTCGACGGAGAAGTGCTTGGCAGTCGTCGCAGCTCTGGGCTTTAATCCGGCGGATGAAGTCCAGCAATCGTTCCTTGCCGCTTGCCCTGCCGCGCGGCGGCGTCATTCGTTTCCTCGTGCTCGCGCCGTTGTTCGC
>DATMZL010000586.1:0-2128 GCA_035607075.1 Polyangia bacterium | reverse complement strand
CCAAGGGGGCGATCACCGAGGTGTCGGGCGGGGCGAAGCAGTTCACGCTCACCGTGGGAGCGAAGTGCCCATGAACGGCGACACGCCCACGGGCGCTTTCGGCAATCTCCGCCTTGCCATCGGCCGGGCCGTTCGCTGGCCGGTCGGGTACTTCCGCTCCGAGTGGGAGCGCATGGGACCGCGCCGGCGCCGGTTCGTCATCGCTGCGCTGGCCGCGATCATCGGGATCGTGCTCCTGCTCAGCGCCTCGCTCACGTTCACGAACATCTCCGATCTCGAGGAGGAGAACACCGATATTCGCGAGGCGCTCGCCGAGATCAGCAAGAACCACGACGCCTATCTGGACGCAAAGACACGCAACGCCGTCAACGAGGCGCGCATCGGCAACGACCCGCCCCAACTGACCGGCGATCTGGAGGCGGCGGCGCGCGGCGAGAACGTCCAGATCGCGGAATCCAGCGAACGCCCGGTGGCCCCGGCGCCCGGCAGCCGCCGCTACCTGCAGCACGATCTCGACATCAAGGTTCGCGAGGTCGATCTGCAGAGCCTCACCAAGTTCATGCGTCGGGTGGAGACCGGCCCGCGCTTCATCTTCTTCACGCGTATCCTCCTCAAGCACCGCTATTCGGAGACGGACAAGCTGGACGCGGAGCTGACCGCGACCGCGTTCGAGAAGGTGAAGGAAGAGACCAAGAAGAAGAAGACCGAGGCGTCGAAGGCCACGGGGAAGAAGGACTAGCGCGATGGTGACCATGACTGCGGACAGGTTGCGCACCTTGAGGCGCATCGGGATTTACGCGGGCCTCGGCCTGATCGTCTTCATCGTCACGCTGTACGCGTCGTTTCCCTACGATCGCGCCAAGGAGGCGGCGATCCGCATCATAAGCAAGAACTTCGACGTCGACGTCGAGATCGGCTCGGCGGGGCCTGCGTTCGGACTGGCGGTGATGTTCCACGACATCCGCGTCCGGACGCGCCCGACCAGCGGGAAGCCGGCGCGCTTCACGATCGAATCGGCGCGGTTCTCGCCGTCGCTCCTCGCGCTGTTCTCGTCGTCATTCCCATACTCGGTGTCGATGGACGCGATGGGCGGGAAGATCACCCTCGACCAATCGGGCGCGCCCGGCAAGAAGGGTGGCTTCCGGACCGAGCTGGTCGCGCACGACATCGACGCCGCCGAGATCCCCGGCTTGAAGGAGGCGATCAACCTGCCGCTCACGGGCAAGGTGTCGCTGGACGCCAAGATCGCGTCCGAGACGGGCCGCTTCGCCGACGCGAACGGCCACCTGACGCTCGCGTGCACGGGCCTGGCGGCCGGTGACGGGAAGACGCAGCTCAAGATCCCGTCCGTTCCGATGCTGGCCGCCGGGTTGACGCTGCCGCGCATCCGCATCGGCGATCTGGGCGGTCACGTCGCGATCGAGAAAGGGCTCGCGAAGTTGCAAGGGGTCGAGTCGAAGTCGCCCGACGGCGAGGTGGCGCTGGAAGGCGAGATCCAGCTTCGCGATCCGATGCCGTCGACGAGCTTGAACCTTTACCTGCGCTTCAAGCTCAGCGACGCGATCATGAAGAAGGAGGTCGCGCTGTCGCTGCTGTCCGCGGCGGTGGCGCCGGGCAAGCGCCCCGACGGCTTCTACGGGTTGCGGCTGAGCGGCTCGGTCGGGCACATGTCGCCGGCCGTGTTCACGCCGACGTCGCCGTTCGCGAACAGCGCGGTCCCGATCCGCACCACGCCCCGCGGCCCGGGCGCGCCGCCTCCGTCGGCCGCTGTTCCGCCACCGCCGGCACCCGCGACGCCGCCGCCCCCACCTGCGCCGACGCCGGAGCCGGCGGCGCCGCCACCACCGCCGCCTCCAGCCGCAGGGCGCTGAAGCTCGGACCACGCAGCGCGATTGTGGATATGACTGCCGCTCTCGAAGACCGCCCGGATGCCCGTCTGCGCGCCCCTTTGGCGGAACCCTCGGCTCCAGCGAGCCCCGTGCATATTTCCGTCATCGCGCACTCCGCTGCGATCGCTTTGGCGATGTTTCTCAGCAAGGCCTCGCAACTCGCGCGCATTCGCGGTGCCGTCGTCAACATTTTCGAGCCCGCCAGCGAACGCGGCAAAGTGGGACTGGACGAGCTCCAG
>DATMZL010001194.1:0-6459 GCA_035607075.1 Polyangia bacterium | reverse complement strand
CGACGCGTCCGTCTGCCCGCACCCATGCCCCGCTGATCGGTTTTGCGACGAGCTGACCGGGCAGTGCCTCCCGAGCTCGGGATCCGGAATGCTGAGCGGCACCGTCAGCGACGCCTGTACGGGAGCGGGGATCTCCGCGCTGGTCGGCATCGCCGGCCAGCACGTCTGCTCGTACCAGACCAAGGGCTCGTACTTCGTCAACGGCCTACCGCTCGGGATGCTGAAGCTGGCCGCCGCCAAGACCGGCTATGAGCTGTACGGCGACACCGTCGAGATCGCGACAGGCGGAGTCGTTCACGACATTCGCATGGTGCGCGTCGGCGGTTGCGACGCGGGCGCGCCCGCTGACAACGCCTGCTCCTGCACGACGTCCTCGTGCCTACCGCCTTGACGAACGACGGCGTCTCACCAGAAACGCAGCGGCCACCAGCACGAACGAAGCCGCCGCCGGTGCCGTGGGGCCGCCGGCTGCGCATGAGCACCCGCTGGAATCGGCGGCGTCCGGCCCGCAGGTCATCGGATCCTGGGACGCGGGATAGATCTCGCACACGCCCCGCTGGTCATCGGGCGCGAGATCGCGCATGTCGACGTCGCCTGCCTTCGACGATGAACGCATCGTCGTTGCCAGCACGTCGGGCGGCGCACGCACACAGTCCGGCGTAGGTTGGCCATTGTTGTCGATGAGGGGCGGCGGGTCCAGGTAACAGGTGTGGTCGAGCCCGATGACGTGGCCGAGCTCGTGTGTCACGGCGTTCTGGAGATCGTAGAAAGACTGTCCGGCAGCGCGGAGCTCCGGATGGATCACCAAGTCCGCCCACAGGTAGCGACTGGCGGCGTTAACTTCCAGATCGGCGTCGCGGATGATGCCCGACGACGTGCCAGCCGAGACCGTCGTCAGCGCCAGCGCCGCGGCGTCGTACGGCATGGTCGGATTGCATTCGCCCGTCGCGGTCAGCTTGCACCAGCTGGTGGTACGGAAAATGATGTTGTTCTTGCCGTCGTTGATCGCGCGCGGGGTCGGATCGCTCGAGCTCGACACGGTGAGATCCAGGTAAGTGCACGGGTCACTGGATTTGCTCCACGTGGCGGCGGCTGCGCTGATCGCGCCCGCGATCTCGTCGCGGGTCATCATCCCGACGAGGTCGTCGGGGAAGAAGGTCATTCGTACGCACGACTGCGGCCACTTGCACGCCGCGCCGCCGTCCGTGAGGGAGCGGACATATGCGGCGGCCGGACGAGCGGCCAGCAAGCACACCGCGAAGCCTAAGCGAGCCAACGAGCGCATGACCACGATGATAAGGGATTGCACGGCTCGTTGAGCCGTCGGGCAGCTCGGATCTTAGTCGCCCTTCAGCTCTTTCCACGCGGCCCGCGCCGCGTCTAACGCCGGGTAACGGGCGGTAGACGCGGCGGCTCCCGAGCTCGCGAGCTCGGCCGAAAGCATGTTCAAGGCGGCCGTCGCGTCCCCGCGCGCGTGCCACACGAGGGCGAGGCGCGTCGCCGCTTGCAAGGCCATGGGATGCGCTCCCTGACGTCGCGCGATGTCGATGGCGCGTTTCAAGAGCGCCTCCGCCGTCTGGACGTCCGCGGTTCCGCTTTTGCCGGCGAGCAACAGTTCCGCTTTGACGCGGTAGGTGCTCGACGCGTCGAAATCGCGATCGGCGTGGCGCTCGCTCATCGCAACCGCCTCGTCGATGTGCCGAAGCGCGCTCGTGTGATCCCCGGCGGCTGTATACGCTTCGGCGAGCAACCGCAGGTAATGCATCATGCCGAGCTCGGCTCCGGTGGTGCGGAGCCCGCGGATGCCCTGAACGAGGTTTTCGATCCCTTCAGCAATTTGGCCTTCCCGTACCAGCGCCCAACCCAGAAAGTTCGTCGCCATGGTGCGCCAGAAGGGGAATCCGTGCTCCGTGGAAAGTGCGATCGCCTTGCTGGCGCATCTGAGCGTGCTCTCGCTCTGACCACACGTGCTGTGGAACATGGCCGCGAATGTCCACGCGAACGCCAAACTGAAGGGATGCTTCGCCTCCTCCGCGATGGCCATGGCCCGCTGGCTCTTCTCGGCGCCCTCCGACGGGGAGCCGGTCAGGGCGAGAAGCCATGCTTGATACGCGAGAGACGCCATGCCGGGCTCTTGCCCGTACAGATAGGCGTGGGGCCGGTGGCGCTTCGGGTCGTAGTACGCCTCCATCCGACGGAACTCGGACAGCGCCTCGGCGAACTCGCCTGCGTAGAAGAGCGCCGCCCCCACGGCGTAGTGCGCTTCGATGAGCTGATCCGGATCGCCCGTGCGACTGGCCCGCGATGTCAGCTCCCTTCCGAGCTCGTAGGCGGTGTCCACGTCGCCCTTCACGAGGTGAAACGAGCGCAATCTGAAGAGGACCGGGAAGAGATCCGCCGTCGCTTGCAAGACGTGGCAGAGCTCGCGCGCGCGTGTGAACGTGGCTTGCACGTCACTCGATGCGAAACCTTGAACCGCGATCATCGGGGCCCCGAGGCCTAGCTGCAGCGCGAGTTCCTGGGAGTCGCGCGCCGCCGATGGCTCTAGCCTGCGGAGCAGAGTCAAACCGGCTTGCAGGTGATCGACCGCCTCCGCGTTGGCGGACCTGCGGGCCGCCCGTTCTCCTGCCTTTTGCCAGTATGCGATCGCCGGTTCGAGAGCGTCGGCCGCTGTGAAATGATAAGCCAAGAGCTCGGGCTGGTTCTGCGCCATGTCCTCGAGCTTCTCGAGGGTTTCGGCGACCTTGCGGTGCGCTTCGCGCCGCCGACTTCGCAGCAGCGAGTTGTAGGCCGTATCCTGGATCAGCGCGTGCCTGAAGACGTAGCGCGCGTTCGGCGCCAATCCATATTGCCTCAGCAACTCAGCGTCGCGCAGCACGTCGAGCGCTTCCTTGAGCACGCCATCTTGGTATCCGCTGAGCGCGCTGATGAGCCCATGACTGAACTCCCGTCCGATCACGGCGCCGAGCTGCGCAATGGTCTTCGCGCTGCCCAGGAGATCGAGCCGCGCCATCAGCGAGTCCTGGAGTGTCGACGGCACGTTCGTTCCAACGAGCTCGCGCGTGACCCGAAATCCGTCCGCGGTCGCCTGAATTGCGCCGGTCTCGAGCAGCATCCTCGTCAGCTCCTCGACGAAGAGCGGCACGCCGTCGGTCTTCGCGACGACGTGACTCACAGCGATTTCCGGGAGCGCTCGGTCCACCAGGCCGCGGAGCATGGACACGACGTCGTCGTCGCCGAGCCGCTGGAGGTCGAGGCGTGTGACGTCGGCCGAATCGGCCACAGCCGGCGTGAACGGCGGGCGAAACGTCAGCAGCACGAGAGTGGGAACGTCGGCCAAGCGCGCGGTTACCAGGCGGAGGAGCTCGAGAGTCGATGGGTCAGCCCAGTGAAGATCTTCCCAGATGCTGAGCACCGGGTTCCGCCGGGCTTCCTCGCAGAACCACGACACGAGCGCTTCCAGCGTCCGCTGCCGCTGCACGGCGGGGCTGGGGCTCAGGGTCGGGGACGCGGGCGGTGGCAGCGAAAGCAGCGCCGCCAGCAGCGCCAGCACTTCGGGCTGATAAAAGTCGTAGCCGGTCAGAGACGCCTCGAGCCGACTGAGCTTGTCTTCGGCCGACGCGCATTCGTGAAAGCGCATCAATCGCTGCACGAAGTCGATCACGGGATGAAACGAAACTGTTCGGTACTCGGGCGAGCAACGGAACTCGTTGCAAATCACCTGCTCCTGCTTGGCGCGCGCCTTCAGAAACTCCACGAGGCGTGTCTTTCCGATGCCGGCTTCACCCCGTATGAGAGCGACCTGCCCACGGCCCTCCCGCGAGCGTTGCAAGAGAGCCTCGAGCTGTTTGACCTCGGTGGTCCTGCCGACCATCGGAGCCAGTCCGTGTGTCGCCGCGATGTCGTAGCGACGGCGCGCGGTGCTCGGGCCGGTGACCCGGTATAGGTTCGTCGCCGTGCTGAGCCCGGCGAGAGGCATGGGACCGAGCGGGACAGACTCGAAAAATCCCCTCACGATCGAGTAAGTACCGGTGCCGATGAGCAGGCTGTCGGGCTCTGCGCGCGCCTGGATCCGCGCGGCGATGTTGGGCGTGGTGCCGAGCGCGAGCTCCTCGCGACGGCCTCCGCTCCCGATCTCTCCGACGACGACCTGCCCCGTCTCGATCCCCACCCGCAGCGACACGCCGTATCGAAGTCGCGCCGGTGAGCTTTTCCACGCGGCGATGATCTCCAAGCCGGCCCCGACCGCCCGAATGGCGTCGTCCTCACGCGCTGTCGGGTAACCGAAGTACACGAGTAACCCGTCGCCGAGGTACTGCGCGACGTGGCCCTCGAAGCGATCGATCACGGCGGCGCAGGTCTCGTGATAGCCGCCGATGAGCTCCCTCAACTCCTCGCTGTCGAGCCCCTCGGACAGTGAAACGGAGCCGACCAGATCGCAGAACATGACCGTGAGCTGTCGGCGCTCGGCGTCCGACCGCGGCGGGTTCGATTCCCGGTCGACCGGAGCGCCGCATCGAGAACAAAAGGCCGCATTCGCCGTCAACGGCTGCTGGCAAGCCGTGCACGCTCTCGACTTCATGCGTCCGCGTGGTCCTCCTCGCGCCGACCGGATTTCGGGCTCGGCGGTACGCACGTGATGTTTCGCGAGCGAGGTATCGGCATTTCGAGCGGGGTGAGGCCCAGCGCTCGGACGGTCCGGTTGCCCTCTTTGAAGGTCCAGCGGCTGTCTTTGGAGACGCGTGCGATCAATGCGTCCTCGAGGAGCGTTCCGCTGTCGTCGTAAAGGCCCTTCTCCCTCTCCTCCAGGAAGGGGATGAAGTTCACCATCGCGACTTTCACTTCTTGCCAGGAGTACCAGTGCAAGAACTTGCTGAGGGCCGCGATTCGATTGCCGCGTCGGAGAGCCCGGAAGATCTCTCGCCGGCCGTACAGTGTGTCGTACGCCTCGATGACCAGCCGCTGGAGATCCGACGGACGCATGCGCTTCGGAAAGTGAGTGACGTAGTTCCCGTCGCAGTGCTTCCAGCTGTGAAAGATGCTCCGGTACCAGGGAACGATCGTGCTGTAGCCGTTCATCTGCTCTGGGTAGTGCCCCCAGATCGGGAAGAAGTAGGCGAAGACCAGCTTCTGATCGCACGAAAACTCGATGGTTTCTCGCAAGCTCGCGAGCGTGTCGGTGTCTGCGCCGACCACGAACGATCCGAGGATATGGAACCCGTACTGGTGGAGGGTTGCGATGGAGGTTTCGATCTGCGCGCGCGTCTGATGCTTCTCGTATGCCTCCAAGGTGTCGCCGCGAATCGATTCGTACCCCTGGTACACGCACGTCACCCCCGCCGCTCGCATCAGATCGAGAAGCTCGGCGTCACGCGCTATCTCGGTGCGCGCGAATACGATGAACTTGTAGTCCAGCTTTTCCTCGATGATTCGGCGCAGGAGCTCTTTGGTCTCCTTCCTTCTCATCGTGAAGTCGTTGTCGACGAACATCAGCTGGTTGCCGTATCGACGCTTGTCCCGCAGATCGGAGATGACGCTCTCGACGTCGCGCTTCCTGTAGCCCGTCGGAAACATCGTGTTCACGATGCAGAACGTGCATTTGAATTGGCATCCCCTCGACGCCTGCGCGGTCAAGAGCGGCCGGCGACGCTGCCGCAGGACATCGAGCCAACTCATCTGCGGGTAGCCTTCGATCAGGCTGAAGTCCGGAGACGTATCGAAGCGCTCGGGGCCCGGCCGCGCCGGCGTGCGAATGGTCCGCTGGCCGTCTCGATACGCGATGCCGCGTACGTTGGCGACGTCGCCCCCTCGGCTCAGCGTATCTACGAGCTCGATGATCGTCTCGTCGCCCTCTCCGAAGACCACGTAGTCGCAGTTCTCCAGGGCGCCTTCGGGGTAGTAGCTCGCGTGCGTTCCCCCGAGCACGGTCGGAATCCTCAGCTCCGAGCGAATCCGCCGCGACAGCGCGTAGACCTTGTCTGCTCCGGGGTTCAGCGTCGAAAAGCAGACCAGGTCCGAGCCTCGAATGGTCTCCCAGTCCGGAGCCTGAATGTGCTCGATGAAGATCCGGACGTCGTATCCCTCTTTCGCGAGCAGGGTGCCGATCAAAGGGAGGCCATAATCGGGCATGACCAGCCGATGGGTGAAGTCCGGGAATTCTCCGCTCATCTGAATGCACGTGATCTTGCGAATCGTCACGGCTCCCCTCCTGTTCCAAGGGCATCGAGAGACTCGATGCGAAAGAGTGGCAAAGCGACGCCGCTCGAGATCGGCTCGAATTCGACCGCGATCGGCAGATCCAGGACAAGCGGAACCAACCCGAGATCGGCGTTGCGAAGACGGGCCATGAGCCGGACGCCGACATCCATATCGCCCAGCAGAATGGCGTACGGGACTTCGCTCACGAATGCCGGATGAAACGCTTGATGCACGACCGTCCAGCTAAGGATTCGACCCTTG
>DATMZL010000651.1:0-4649 GCA_035607075.1 Polyangia bacterium | reverse complement strand
GGAAAGGAGATCCAGCGCGCCAGCGCGCCACCGGTACGCACCAGCGCCGTCGATTCCTCGTCGCCGTCTTCGCCACTCGGCCGCCGCGAGAACCGTTGCGTCATGCGCGCGATCGCCGTCTCGATGCGCGCGCCCAGCCAGGTTCCGACACCACCGCGCCCCACGTCGCTCGCGGCGACACGCGTGGTGGTCGTGCCGTGATCCCATTCGTTGGCGCTTCGATCCTTCTTGCTCACCGTGAGATCGCGTTCTGCCATGCGGACCTGCGACGTAACTTGTCTTCAATGTAATTCTCACACGGAGGCGAGCAGACTGCACCCGCAGGCTTCCAGGAATCGCTCCTCGGGAGGGAACCCGAGATCGCCGGCGAAGCGTCGGGACATTATTTCGGGAACCCTCAAAGGGTTCCCGAACCCTCCCGCGACGGGTCGCGGCGAGCAAAGCTCGCCGGCTCGCCACGCGATTGCGTTACAATCGCGTCGCTAGATGGCAGATGAAGATGGCCCGCGCCGGCCGCTGGAGGTGCTTCGCAACGCTGCGCGCGGTGGGCAAGAGCGGTTCCTCGTGGCGCTCGGCGACGGCGTCGAGCGGCCGCGTATCGCCAGCGCCCTGAACAGCGAAGGCTTCGTGCTCGAGGTTGGCTCGGTGCCGGAGGGCCTGGCGCGCCTGGCCGACGAATCGTTCGACCTCGCGATCCTGGACCTCCCCGATGCCGAGCTGCAGGCGGTGCCGTCCGCGCGCGATCCGCTGGCTGCCTGGCGCGAGATGCGGCCCTTCACCGACCTGGTGTTGATCGGCGACGGCGATCCGACGCGGGCCGGCCAGGCCTTCGCGCGCGAGGTCGCCGCCGTGCTGCCCAAGCCGCTGCCCGAGGTCGACGCCCTGCTGCGCGCGCACGTCAAACGCCTGGCGGGTTTCCGCCGTGCCCGCACGCGCGGCCTGCTGGTGATGAACGCGTACACCGGCATCAAGGACGAGCTGGCCGCGGAGGCGCCGGAGCTGGGCGCGACGCTGAATGCGCTGGTGACCGAATCGAAGCGCGATCCGACGATCATCGTGATGGGCGACGCCGAGCTGGCCGAGGCCGCGGGACCCCAGCGCGACGACGCCAATCCGGACGTCACCGTCGTCGGCCTACGAGCGAGCGACGCGCCCGACTCGCGCCTGGGCGAGGCGCGGGCGCGGGCGGCCGGTGCCGCGCTGGTGGTGATCGACGACAGCCCGTCGTCGGAGCGGCTGGCGGCGGCGATCTATGGCGGGGCGCGCGCCTACCTGCCGCGCGCGCAGCTGGAGCTGCTGGGGCGGGTGGCGGCGGCGGCGGCGGCGCGCCGGCACGGCGAGGCGCTGGGCGTGAAGATCGTCGAGGCGCTGGGCAAGCACGGCATCCTGACCGCCGCCGATCGCAACCGCCCGCCCGCGCCCCAGCGCGACGTCGACGTCCAGCTGATCGCGGACGCCTCGACGCCCAAACCGCATGGCGCGGTCGTCCCGACCGGGCACGAGGTACTGGTCGTCGACGACGAGGCCGTCGTGTTGACGGTGCTGCGCGAGGCCCTGCGCCGCGGCGGCTACCGCGTGACGACAGCGGCGTCGGCCGAAGAGGCGATCGACCTCATGCACAAGCGGCGCTTCGACCTGGTGCTGACGGACAAGAATCTTCCCGGCGCGTCCGGTCTTGACGTGCTGCGCTCCGCTCGCAATCTGAATCCCGCACCTGCGATCGTGCTGATCACCGGCTACAGCTCGTTCGATTCCGCCGTCGAAGCGCTCGATATCGGGGCGCACGACTACATCGAGAAGCCGATCCGCGACGTCGAGGATCTGCGCTTCCGGATCCGCCGGGCGCTCTCGCGCCGGGACGAACAGCTGGCGCGGCCGAAGCCGACGCGCACGGCGGGCCGCGCGGGCCGCGTGCTGCTGGTCGAGATCGAAGGCGCGCGGCGGCAGCTGCTCGCGGAGTATCTGGGCAAGAACCACCACGTCACCGCGGCCAAGGACGGCGACGAAGCGCTGGAGCTGCTCAAGCACGCGCACTTCGATCTGGTGCTGGCCGATCGTCACCTGCCGGGCGGTTCGGGGCTGCGCGTGATCGAACACGCGCAGCGCTTGCTGCCGCACTGCGCATCGGTGCTGTACACCGCGTACCCGTCGTACGATTCCGTGCAGGAGGCGTTCGCGGTCGGCGTCGACGCGTACCTGGTGCGGCCCAACGACGATCTCAAGAAGCTGGGCGAGAAGGTGGCGGAAGCGCTCGGCGGTCGCGGCGGAATCCTGCTAGGTTGAGGCGTCGGCAGTAGATGCGAATAGCTTTCACACACAACCTGCGCCTTTCAGACAGCGAGGACGAGGCCGAGTTCGACAGCGCCGAGACGGTGGACGCGATCGCGGTGGGACTGCGCGCGGGCGGCCACGAAGTCGAGAAGATCGAGGTCACCGGCCCGGCGTCGCGCCTCGCGGAGCGCATCGAATCGTTCAGCCCGGATCTGATCTTCAACACGGCGGAGGGACGGCGCGGGCGCGCGCGCGAGGCGTTCTACCCGGCGCTGTTCGAGGAGCTCGGGTTCGCGTACACGGGATCGGACGCGTACGTGCTGACGGTGACGCTGGACAAGTGGCTCACCAAGATGGTGCTCGCGCAGAAAGGGATCGACACGCCGCGCGCGCGGCTGGTGACGCCCGAAGAGCTGCGGCGCGTGAAGGATCCAGGGACGCTGGGTCTCGCCCTGCCCGTCATCGTCAAACCGAACTACGAGGGCTCGTCGAAAGGGATCGGCGACGAGGCGGTGGTGCGCGACGCGCGCGCGCTCGGCGAGGTGCTGCCGCAGGCGCTGCGCGCGTACCCCACCGGCGTGCTGGTGGAAGAATTCGTCGCCGGCACCGACGTGACGGTGCCGTTTCTCGAGGGGCGCGGCGACGAGGGCGTGCTGCTGCCCGTCGACTACCTTGTTGATCCGTCGGCGCGCAGCCGCTTCAACCTTTACGACTACCGGCTGAAGTCGGCGGACGCGAACAAGGTGTCGGTGCGCTGCCCGCCCGACCTGCCGCGCGACGTGGTCTCGCGGCTGCGCGCGATCTCGAAGATGGCGGCGCGCGCGCTGGGCCTGCGCGATCTCGGGCGCATCGACTTCCGCGTCGGCGAGGACGGACGCCTCTACTTGTTGGAGGTCAACGCGCTGCCGTCGCTGGAACCGGGCGCCAGCCTGTACGCGGCCGCCGCGCGCGAGGGGCTGGACTTCGGCGAGACGCTGGGCGCGATCGTCGAGAGCGCGGCCCTGCGCCAGGGCCTGGTGGTGAAGCCGGGCGCGCGCCGCCGGCGTCCTGCCGATCCGCTGCGCATCGGCTTCACGTTCAACGTCAAGCGCGTGGACTCGAAAGGCGGCAACGACGCGGAGGCGGAGTACGACGCGCCCGAGACCATCGACGCGATCCGCGAGGCGCTGGAGCACTACGGCCACGTGACGCTGTTCGAGGCCACCGCGGAGCTGCCCCGGCAACTGATGCAGACGCCTGTCGATCTCGTGTTCAACATCGCCGAGGGCGTCGCGGGCCGAAACCGCGAGGCGGCGGTGCCGGCGCTGTGCGAGCTGGTGGGCATCCCGTACACGGGATCGGACGCGGCGACGCTGTCGATCGCGCTCGACAAGGCGCTGTCGAAGCGCGTGCTCTTGCAGCACGAGATCCTGACCGCGGAGTTCCAGGTCATGGAGACGGGCCGCGAACGGCTGTCGTCGAAGCTGAAGTTCCCGCTGATCGTCAAGCCGAACCAGGAAGGATCGTCGAAGGGCGTCAGCGCGTCCGCGTCGGTCTGCGACAACGAGGAGTCGCTGCGCGCCGTCGTGCGCGAGCTGATCGATCGCTATCGCCAGCCGGCGCTGATCGAGGTTTACATTCCGGGCCGCGAGTTCACGGTCGGCCTGCTGGGCGATCGCCGGCCGCGCGTGCTGCCGCCGATGGAGATCCTGTTCAAGGACAAGTCGAACACGCGGCCCGTCTATGACTTCCAGATCAAGCAGGAATGGGGGAAGCACGTCTCCTACCAGTGCCCGGCGCACCTGACGCCGGCGGAGCTGAAGGCGATCGAGCGCGTCTGCCGAGAGACGTTCGCCGCGCTCGACTGCCGCGACGTCGCGCGCGTCGACCTGCGCATGACCGCGAAGGGCGAGATCTACGTCATCGAGGTCAACCCGCTGCCCGGCCTGACGCCCGGATATTCGGACCTTTGTTTGATCGCGCAGGCCGCCGGCATCGAGTACAAGAACCTGATCGGCGAGATCCTCGAAGGCGGCCTCAAGCGCCTGCGCGAGAAGCGCCGCGAGGCGAAGGCGGAGATCAAGCAGGAAGCGAAAGCCGAGCAGCGCGCCGCCGCGAGCAACGGAAACGGCGGGGGTGCCGCGGCCGCGACCGCAGCCGGGGGTAACGGCAACGGCAACGGAAACGGCGGCGGCGAAAAAACACCGGCGCCGACGGCGCCACCCACCAGCGACGACGTATCAGCCCCGCACCCGGAATGAGAGCGCGCCTTCGCGATCTGGGGTTTTCCATCGGGCATTTCCCGGTGGGAACCGCCAACGCGATCACAGACGTCGGCGGCGTGCGCGTCGGTCACACCACGCTGGTCATCGGCGAGGGTCCGCTGGAGGTCGGCAAAG
>DATMZL010000691.1:0-5783 GCA_035607075.1 Polyangia bacterium | reverse complement strand
CGTGCTGGGCGGGCAGCTCGAGGCGCACTTCGGCTGGCGGAGCGCGTTCTACGCCGCGGGCGCACCCGGCGCGCTGCTGGCGCTGACGCTGCTCCTGTTCCGCGACCCGGAGCGCGGCGCGCTGGATGGCGCCAGTCCCGGCAAGGCGACCGTCACGCTGCGCGAGGCGATGCGCGTCTTCCGACAGCGTTCCAGCTTCTTCTTCAATACGGGGGCGCAAACCATCTACACGTTCACGACCGGCGGCCTCGCGTTCTGGATGCCGACGTATTTCGTGCGCGAGCGCCACATCAAGGAAGCTGACGCGACGCTGCTCTTCGGCGGGCTGTTGCTCGCCGCCGGCTTCCTGGGCACGTTGATCGGCGGGCGCGTGGGCGATCGCCTCGCGCGAACCCGCCCCGACGCGCATTTCGTGCTGTCCGCCGTCGGCCTCATCGGCTCGGCGCCGTTCACGCTGCTGGCGATTCTGCATCCCTCGCCTGCTATCTTCTGGCCGTCGATGTTCACGACGTTGCTTCTGCTGTTCATCAACATGGGCCCGCTCAACGCCGCGATGGCGAACGTGCTGCCGGCGGACCTGCGCGGTCGCGGCGTCGCGATCAACACGCTTTCGATTCACGTGCTGGGCGACGCTTTCTCGCCCCTGGTCATCGGCGCCTTCTCCGATCGGATGGGCTTGCGCCTACCCGTGCTGGTGACCGGGCTGTTGCTGGTGGTGGCGGGGATGCTGCTGCTGGCGGGGCGAGCGGCGTTGCGGCGGGATCTGCGAGCGGCCGCCGCGGTGCCGGCGTGACCGCCTTCGCGCGTGAGCTGGACGTCGCGACGCGCATCGCGCGCGACGCCTCGGAGCTGGTACGCGGATACCACGGCAAGCAGCTGACGGTTCAGATCAAGGGCGGCGACGAGCCGGTCACCGAGGCCGATCATGCGGCCAGCGCGCTGATCGTCGCCCGCCTGCACGAGGCGTTTCCCGACGACGTCGTTCTGTCCGAGGAATTGCCGGACACGGGCGAGCGCCTGGGCAAGCCGCGCGTCTGGATGGTCGATCCGATCGACGGCACTCGTGATTTCGTGCGCGGCGAATCCGGTTTCGTGGTCATGCTCGGCCTCGCGATCGACGGGCGACCGCAGGTCGGCGCCGTCGGGCACCCGCTGACCGGTTACGTCTATGCGGGCGCGCCGGGTGCGGGCGCGTGGCGCGAGGACGCGGCCGGCACGCGCACGCCGCTGCACACGTCGACGCTGTCGCAGCCGCCCGACATCCGCCTGGTGGCGTCGAAGTCGCACCGGTCGTCGCGCATCGACGCCGTCAAGCGCGCGTTGCAGATCACCGACGAGATGAATGTCGGGAGCATCGGCCTCAAGATCGGGCTGGTGTCGGAGGCGCTGCGCGATCTCTACGTCTACACGGGCGGGCGCACGAAGATCTGGGACACCTGCGGGCCCGAAGCCGTGCTCGCGGCGGCGGGCGGGCGCATGACCGACGTCGACGGCAATCCGCTCGTGTACGACCAGCCGGATCTCTACAACCGGCGGGGCCTCGTCGCCTCGAACGGGCCGCTGCACGACTTCGTGATCGAGACGCTGCGGCCGATCGTCGCACCGGCGTCGTAGACCCGGCGGCACGACGGGACGGGAAGCCGCGGCAGACCCTGATTTGCTTGACAAGCAAATGCCACTTTGATTGACTCCTAACGATGCCGTCGATGACATTTTCTGCGTCTGTGCGCGGCCGGCTCAAGGCGCGCGGGATGACCCAAGCGGACCTGGCGAGGGCCATGGGCGCAACCCGACAGTGGGTCGGTCAGATCGTGAACGGCAAGCGCGCGCCGAGCGCGGCAGCTGCGGAACGGATCGCAAAAGCCCTCGGTGTGCCGCTGTCTCACTTTCCGCCGCTGAAACCCGAAGCCGCAGGCAAGCGCGCGCGCGCGCCCGCGATCGACGTCGTTTCAGCAGGTGCATTCCGCGGATCGAAGCTGCATCGGATGCCTGCGATCGACATCACCGCCCTGGATCTCGGCTTGTTCGCCGGTCGCGAGGCGGTTCACCACCTGCTGCAGCAGAAGATCGCCCGGCTGCTGCAGCCGGGCGTCGGTAAGCCGGACACCCTGGCGCTCGATTCGGAGTCCGAGTCCATCATCAGTTCGAACCTCTCGCGCTTGAGCGAGACCACCCGGATCCTCACGGAGGAGCGGCGCGACGGTCACCTGGGCGGTCCGGTCGGATCGCTCTGCTTCTTCGTGGATCCCGTGGACCGGTCGAGCGCGGTTGCCTCCGCCTTGCGCCGGGCCGCCGACCAGGAAGGACCCACGCGCGACGTTTACTCGGTCCTGCCGAGAATCCGGGAACGCATGCGCGGCGCCCTGGGCTCGCCGTTTCTGGGCATCACCTTCGTCCGCGACCTGATTCCGCGCTTCTCGCTGCTCGCCAACTACCTCTCGAACGAAGTGGTCGTGGCCTGCGCCGCATACACGAAGATCTGCTCGCTGGATCGCGCCTTCGACGCTGCTTCGCTGGAACGCCACGGGGAAGATCTCGCCTTCGCCCCGCGCGACGGCCTGTCGGCCGTGTTCTTCCCCGGCCACGGAGAGCACGCCCAGAACCGGAAGCGGCTCGCCGAGGCGCTGGACCTGGAACAACATCCCGTCGTCGCGCAGATGCCGGGAGGCCCCGCGCGCGTCCTCGCGCTCGCTGACATCGAACGCGAGTCCCTCGATTCCCCCTCCGACGTGGCGGTGGTCGCGTCCGTCGGGGAAAAGATCACGGAGTTTATTCATTGGATCGGGTTCGCCATGTTTTCGCAGGCGCTCGCCGTATACGAGCTGTCGCCGGACGGCGCGTTCGCCCAGGACCGCCTGTTGCTCGCGCCCTCCGAGCGCTACTCGATCTTCAATCGCCGCTCAGACCGTCAGCTGATGCTGGACGAACACACGCTCGCGAAGTTCGGGTCGGGATATCGCGGTTGCATCGCCGTCACGCACGTCGAATCGCGATCGGCGAACGCCCGGTTCCGATCGCTCCCTTTCGCGCGGGAGCTCTTGCCGGGCCGATGATGACCGAATGGAGAAAATCCGCATGCTGAGCAGGGAATCGCGGCTCCGTTGGCTTCAGCTTCCGTGGCTGGAGCTTTTCGCGCTCGTATTTCCGATCCTCGTGGTCGGCGGAGCAGCCGCGTACGGGTTCTCGCATGCGCGTTACGGAGATCCAGACCTGACGCGTGTTTCGCGCGCGTTCGCTTCGCCCCAGCGGCTCGCGCTCTACCGCACGATCACGGCCGCCTTCGTTTGGGCAGCCCTCGGGCTGACTGCGATCGGAGCGCTTGCGGTCGTGCTGCGCGCGATCGTCGCGACCTGGCTGCCGCGCACGAGGTCGCGGATCGAGGTTTGGACAGGCGCAGCCAAATGGCTGCTCTATCTCTGCTGCTGTGTCGGCGCGACCTTGGCGGTGCCTGCCTGCGTCGGCAATGATTCCCTCGACGGCACCATCTGCATGGGGCTGGTCACCGGCGTGATCGGACTCGTGGCCGCCTACGCCGTCGCCCGTTAGCTTCGCGCCTCAGCTGCCGGCGATCATCATGCTGGTGACGCGGAACGACGGGCACTGCACCGACGAACGCGTGTCGAGATCGTCGCCCACGGCGTCGATCCCCTTCCAGAGCTCGTCGAAGTTCGACGACACGGTGATCTCCGTGACCGGGAACGCGCGCGCGCCGCGTTCGATCCAGAAGCCGCCCGCGCCCTGCGAGTAGTCGCCGGTCACGGCGTTGAAGCCAAAGCCCATCAAATCGGTGACGTAAAGGGCGCGATCGATCTTTTCCAGATCGGCGGCGGGCGTGCGGCCCGGACGCAGGATCAGGTTCGACACGCCGACGTGCGGGCTGCCGCCGATGCCGCGCGCCGCCGACCCCGTCGAGCGCCGCCCGAGCTTGCGGGCGGCGTACACGTCGCAGAGGTACGTGCGCAGCACGCCGTCCGACACCAGCACGTTGGTGCGGCTGGCCAATCCCTCGCCGTCGAACGGCCGCGAACCCGGGCCGCGCCGCAGCAGCGGATCGTCGACAATCTCGATGAGCGGCGACGCGACGGGCGTCCCCTCGCGGCCCGCGAGGTAGCTCGAACGCCGCCAGATCGCGCCGCCCGACATCACGCCCGCGAGCTGACCCAGCAGGCCGCGCGCGGCGTCCGGCGAGAAGATCACGGGCGCCGCGCCGGTCGGGATCTTGCGCGCGCCCAGCTTGGCGACGGTACGGCGCGCCGCCTCCACGCCGACCTGCTCGGCGTCGGCCAGCCCGGCGGCGAAGCGCGACGCCGTCCAGAACGATCCGTTGCGCTTCTTGCCGTCGGCGTCGTCGCACAGCGGTTCGACGGCGAACGACACGTGCGTGCCGCGCAGCGATCCCGAGAACCCCGCCGACGTCGCGAACGCCGACGCGCCGACGGTGCGCCCGAAAACGGCGCCGTCGGAGTTGGTCACGCGCTTGTCGAACGCCAGCGCCGCCGCCTCGCCGGCGCGCGCGCGGCGGATCCCCTCCGCGACGTCGACGGACAGGACGGCGTCGTCCCACAGGTCCAGGTCGGCGACATCGCGCGCCATCTCCTCGCGCGCCGGCAACGCGGCGATCGGATCGGGCTCGGCCAGCGCCGCCAGCTCGACGCTGTCGCGCGCCAGCCGCTCGAGCCCGGCGGTCGTCAGATCGGACGTGTACGTGACGGCGGCGCGCGCGTCCTTCAGCACGCGCAGGCCCAGGGCGCGGCTGCCCGCCTCTTTGATCAGCTCGGGCTCGCCCAGGCGGACCTTCACCTCCAGCTCGGTGCCGTCGCGCACCAGAACCTCGGCGCCGTCGGCGCCCGCTTTCAGCGCGAGCGCGAGCATCTGCTCGGCAACGCGCTGGCACGCTTTGGGATCCGGGACGCGGCGGCCGCCTCCCCCTGGCGTCGTCATCGCGTCTTTGTCCCGCCCACCGTGATCTCGGCGATCTTCATGGTCGGCGTGCCGATGCCGACCGGAACCGACTGCCCGTCCTTGCCGCACGTCCACGTTCCCTGCGACAGCTCGAAGTCGCCGCCCAGCATCGTCACCTTTCGCAGCACCTCGGGACCGTTGCCGATCAGGTTCGTGCCCTTCAGCGGCGCGGTCAGCTTGCCGTCCTCGATCAGGTAGCTCTCCGTCAGCGCGAAGACGAAGTCGCCGTTCGAGATGTTGACCTGCCCGCCCGCGAACCGCTTCGCGAACACGCCGCGCTTGACCGACTTGATGATGTCTTCTGGATCGTCGCTGCCCGGCGCGAGGAAGGTGTTGGTCATGCGGGGCAACGGCTCGTGGCGGAAGCTTTGCCGGCGCCCGTTGCCCGACGGCCGGGCGCCGAAGTGCTTCGCGGACAACCGATCCTGCATGTATCCGACGAGCGTGCCGCCTTCGATCAGCACGTTGCGCTGGCCGGCGTTGCCTTCGTCGTCGACGTTGATCGATCCGCGCGCGTTGTCGATCGTACCGTCGTCGACGACCGTGCACAGCGGCGACGCGACCTGCTTACCGATCTGATCGGTGTAGTTCGACGTCCGCTTGCGATTGAAGTCGGCCTCCAGACCGTGGCCGACGGCCTCGTGCAAGAGGATCCCCGACTCACCCGCGCCCAGCACGACCTCCATCGGCCCGGCGGGCGCCTCGACAGCGTGCAACATGCCGATCGCCAGGCGCGCCGCTTCGCGCCCGTGCTCCTCGGGGCTCTGACCGGGGCGCGCGAAGAACTCCATGCCGAAGCGCCCGGCGCCTCCCGACCGGCC
>DATMZL010000936.1:0-2149 GCA_035607075.1 Polyangia bacterium | reverse complement strand
GGCACCGGTGGCGCTGCCGGAACAGGCGGACGCGGCGGCACCGGCGGAACGGGAGGCGCTGCGGGATCGGGCGGACGCGGCGGCACCGGTGGCGCTGCAGCATCGGGCGGGCGCGGTGGCACGGGCGGAAACGGCGGGATGGGCGGAATGGGCGGCGGCGCCGGCATGTGGCGCGGCGAGGTCGCCATCTCCAGCATCGCCGGTCAGCAGACGTACCCGTCGGTGACGGTGGACAAGAACGGCAACGCCGTCGTCGTCTACGAGCAGGCGTCGACGATCTACTCGGTCCGCTACGACGCCGCCCAGCAGATGTGGAGCCTCGCCGGCACGGTCGATCCGCGCGGCGGCGTGTCGAGCAAACCTTCGATCGCGGTCGACAAAGACGGCAACTACCTGGTCGTGTGGGGCATCGCAGGCGCTAACCAGGGCATCTGGTACAGCACCTCGATCAACGGCACGGACTGGAAGCCGCCCACGTCCATCACCGTCACCAACGCGTTCGGCCCCGCGCTCGCGATGAACGCGACCGGCGCGGCCGTCGTCGCGTGGACCGAATGGCTCGCGAGCGGCAAGGGGCAAGCCTCCGCAGCGGTGCGCCTCTCGAGCACCGCGTCCTTTTCGGCGCCGAAGGTCATGCGGGACGGTGACGAATACAGCGCTGACACGAGGACGGCCGTCGCGATCGCCGGAACCGGTCACGCCTTTGTCGGCTGGGAGCAGAACGACGGCGCCGGCAACGGCTGGATCAGCCTCTGGCTGCGCGATTACACGCCCGGTGGTTCGGGCGACGGCTGGGGCGCCGCGGGAACTTTCGAGAGCTACACCGACTTCAACGCTTACGGCATCAGCCTCGCGGCCAACACGGCCGGCGACGCGATTGGCACGTACATCCAGATTTCGAGCTCGAACCCTCGTACGGCGCAGATCTGGGCGCGCCGCTACCGCTTGGTCAACCAGGCGTTCGACGCCAACCCGACGAAGGTCACCGACACCAACTCGATCGACGGCACGGTGTCACCGTCGGTCACGATGGACGACAACGGCAACGCCACGCTGGCGTGGTCCGCCGAGACGGGAACCGGCTTCCAGGTCCAGACCAGCCGGACCTCGCCCACCGACGTGACGTGGCCGATCATCGGGATGGAGACGAACGACACCGCGAAGGACGACGATCCGAACAGCACGCTGGCGTCCGTGACGATGCCGCAAGTGCGCGCGGAACCCGGCGGCAACGTGACGCTGGTCTGGCGCAAGCGCACCACCGCCAGCGCCAAGCGCTTCGACCTGGTCGCGCGTCGCTGGACGCCGGCGACCCAGTGGGGCATGGAGGCTCCGCTGGAAGCCAACACGACGAACAGCGTCTTCTGGCCCGTGCTCGCGGTCGGCCCGAACGGTACGGCGGTCGTGACCTGGTACTTCGGCACCAGCCTCGACGTCTGGGCGAACGTGTTTCACTAACTGACAGCGACGGTCGCGCCACGCGCGCGGCGCCACGTCGCCGGCGCGGTACCGACGGCCTTCTTGAACGCGCGCGAGAACGCGGCCTCGGATTCGTAGCCGACCATGTCGGCGACCTCCGCGAGCGACGCGCCCGTGGTCCGCAGCTTCTGCATCGCGACCTGCATGCGCCAGCGCGCGAGGTAGTGAATGGGCGGCGTGCCGAGCAAGCGGATGAACCGGTCCGCCAGCGCCGAGCGCGACAGGCCGGCCTCGCGCCCCAGATCGTCGACGGTCAGCGGCCGGGCCACGTCGCGATGAATGATCGCGAGGGCGCGCGCGACGTAGGGATCGCGCAGCCCGGCCAGCCAGCCGGTCTCGCCTTCCGGGAGCGACTCGGCGTACCGGCGCACGGTCTCGACGAACAGCAACTCGGAGACCTTTGCGAGCACCGTCTCGGAGCCCGCGCGGCCGGCGGCGACTTCCTCGGCGGCGAAGCGCAGCGTCGACCGGATCCACTCGGCCGCCGCGCCTTCCTCCAGCATCAGCTTCACGACGGCCGGCAACGCCGCCAGGACGGGGTTGGTGTCGGGACCGTCGCAGCCGAGGAAGCCGCAGACGACGCGCGCGCGCTCGCCGTCGCCGCCGTGGCGCATCGAATAGAGCTGCCCGCGCGCCGGCAATTGGATGATCTGGCGACCGGGCACGGGCG
>DATMZL010000930.1:0-4808 GCA_035607075.1 Polyangia bacterium | reverse complement strand
GACCTCAGAGCGGGCGTACGAAGGCGTCGTTGAAGCCGAGCTGCGCGAGCGCGGTCAGGGCGTCGCGGGCATCGCGCGGCGATTCGTAGTTGCCGACGATCACGCGGTGTATCGCTGCGCCGTCGACGACGACGCCGTCGTCGATCTTGGATTCGGGCGGGGCAGAGCAGGGGCCGCAATTCGCGTCGAAGACGTAGTCCCCGTCGTGCTTGTAGGCGAGGTCGATGCGGCTCGCGAGGTCGCGGGCGCGCTGCTCCGAAGGCGTGGCCAGCAGCTGGATCGTGTAGAGCGGCGGCGGGGCCGCGGCCTGCAGCGTGAGCTTGCGGCCGGTCGACTTGCCGACCGCTGCGAGAACGCGGGCGGCGAACCGCGCGTCCAGCGCGACTTCCTCGCCGAGCCCTCGGGGCTTGAGCGTCTTGCGTGACAGCGGGTGTTCGCAGCGGCGATCGTCGGCGCGGCAGCGGAGCAGCGTGACGGTGATGGGCGGGTCGGCCTCAGAGGTTTCTTCGATGTCGACGCCGAAGCCTGCGGGAAGGGACGCGCGGAGCCGCGCCGCCCACGCCGCGAACGTTCGCGCCTCGTCGTCAGACCATCCGCCCTCGCCAGCGCCCTCGGCGAAGCCGAGGCGCCAGACGTGGACGTGGACGGGGCCCAGCCGACCCCACCAGCCGTGCGAATCCGCGCGCGCGGCGGCGGGGGCGAGCGTGGCGGCGGCCAGCAGGGTCAGGAAAACCGCGCGGCGCACGTTCGAAGGCTACCACGCAGCTGCAGCCCTACGCGCTGGCGCCGACGCTACACGCCGACAGGATCCACAGCGAGCGTGCGCAGGCGCTGGGTGTTCCGGCGGCGGATGCCGCTGACGACCGTGTGCAGCCAGACGAGGCACGCGAGCACGAGCGCGCCCATGATCCAGAAGCAGCTCTCGGGCCGGCCGCTCGACTTGTCGAGGTAGCCGAAGCCGAGCGGCAGGAGGAAGCCGCCGAGCGCGCCGAGCGTGCCGACGAGGCCGCCGGCCGCGCCGACCTCGTTCGGGAAGTACTCGGCGATGTACTTGTAGACGGACGCCTTGCCGAGGCCCATGCCGATCCCCAGGACCTCGATCAGCAGGACGAAACGTCCCAGGCTGATGTGCGCTGTCGCGAGCGGCACGCACGCCAGCAGCATCGCGATGAACACGGCGTAGGTGACAGGGCGCGCGCCGAAGCGATCCGACAGCCAGCCGCCGACCGGCCGCAGCAGGCTGGCCGGGAAGATGAACAGCGCGGTCAGCAGCGCCGCCTTCGCGAGGGGCAGCCCGAACACGCGCTTGTAGTAGGCGGGCAGCCACAGCGACAGCGCGACGTAGGCGCCGAACACGACGACGTAGTACAGGCCGAACCGCCAGGTTCGCACCTCGCGCAGCGGCGCCAACAGCTCGCGCAGCGCCCGGCCCGAGCCGGGATGGCGATCCGGCGTGGGCGAAGCCAGCCACAGCGCCGCGCCCATTACGACAAGCAGCGCCGCGTACAGCACCGGGACGAACCGCCATCCGCCCGGGATGAAGCCGATCGCCGTGCCGGCCGGAACCAGCGCGATCAGCGCGGGCCCGATCAGCTTCGTGACGGACGCGCCGACGTTGCCGGCGCCGAACACGCCCAGCGCGAAGCCCTGGCGCGCGCGGTCGGCCCAGGCCGCGTTCCACGCGATGCCGACCGAGAACGAGTTGCCGGCGACGCCGAACAGGAACGCGCACACCATCAGCTGCGCGTACGAATGCGCGTACGCGACGAAAAGGCAGGGCACCGCCGTCGCGAACAGAAGCAGCGTCATCAGCCGCCGGCCCCCGACCCGGTCCGTGAGGATCCCGAGCGGCAGCCGCCAGATCGATCCGCTGAGGATCGCGATCGCCGTCAGCCACGAGAACTGCACCGTGTCGAGGTGCAGCTCCTCTTTGATCGGCACGCCGAGCACGCCGAACATCAGCCAGACCGCGAACAGCAGGGTGAAAGCGATTGTCGAGACTGTGAGAACGCGCGCCGAAGGGTTCATTGCCTCTTTTATGAGGCTTGGTCAATTTCGGACGCTTCTCGCGATTGTGGACTCTGGGTAAATCCTTTGTCTGCGCGCCTTGACCGACAAGTTACGCGCTCTTGACCATTGCCGGTCCATCGTCGAGGGCGCGTTTCCAGATGGTCGTGCCCGTGAAGCCTGCAGATTTACGAGCATTGGTGATCAGCGAAAAACATCGGAAACGCCGGTCCGCTTAGAACGATCGGTATGCACAAGACGACCACTCGAAGGAAGTTCGTAGGCGGCGCCGCGGCGCTGTTCGGCGGCATGGGCCTGCTGCGCGCGCGCGCCAGCTGGGGCGCCACGAACACCGGGCCCGAGGTCACCGACCTCCGCTTCGGTATCATCGCGCTGACGGACAACTCGCCCATCGTGATCGCGCACGAGAAGGGCTTGTTCAAGAAGTACGGCATCAACTCGACGGTCGTGAAGGGCGCCAGCTGGGCCGCCATCCGCGATTCGCTGTCGAACGGCGACATCCAGGCGACGCACATGCTGACGGGGATGCCGATCGCGTCGACGATGGGCCTGCTCGGATCGCCGAAGAAGCCGATGGTGATCCCGTGGATGCTGAAC
Source organism: Polyangia bacterium (assembly GCA_035607075.1). Classification (GTDB taxonomy): domain Bacteria; phylum Myxococcota_A; class Polyangia; order Fen-1088; family Fen-1088; genus JADGRB01. The sequence goes on along the minus strand of DATMZL010000930.1, from coordinate 2,183 downwards.
CGCAACGGGCAGTCGATCTCGCTCGCGAACAAGTACAAGGGCAAGGTGCAGGCCGATCCGAAGGCGCTGTTGCCGTTCGTGAACGAGGCGAAGGCGGCGGGGACGCCGCTGACGTTCGCGATGACGTTTCCGCCCGGCACGCACGCGATGTGGACGCGCTACTGGCTGGCGGCGGGCGGCATCAATCCGGACAAGGACGTCGCGCTGATCGTCGTGCCGCCCGCGCAGATGGTCGCGAACATGAAGGTGGGCAAGATGGACGGCTTCTGCGTGGGCGAGCCCTGGAACGCGCGCACGATCGCGGACGGCATCGGCTACACGGCGATCAACACCCAGGACATCTGGAAGGACCACCCCGAGAAGGTGTGCGCGTTCCTCGGCGAGTTCGCGGACAAGAACCCGCGCACGGTGATCGCGGTGTGCAAGGCGCTGCAGGAGGCCAGCGTCTGGCTGGACGACATGAAGAACCGCCCCGAGCAGGCGGAGCTGGTCTCGAAGGCGACGTACATCAACTGCCCCAAGGAGCTGATCCTCGGGCGCATGCAGGGCCACTACGACTTCGGCGACGGCCGCAAGAAGGAGGACGCGAACTACATGATCTTCTCGAGCCGCAACTGCAATTTCCCGCAGCCGAAGTACGCGGTCTGGTGGCTGACGCAGTTCCGCCGCTGGGGGATGTTGCCGTCGGTGCCCGACTACAAGGGCGTGGCGAAGCAGGTCATGCACCACGAGATCTACGAGACGGCGATGAAGGAGATGGGCGTCAAGCACGGCGGGCTCGACAACAAACCGGAGACGCTGTTCGACGGCGTCACGTTCAACCCTGCGAAGCCCGAGGAGTACGCGCAGTCATTCGCGGTGAAGAACCTGAAGGCCTGAAAGGCGGAATGTGAATCGATGACGACCAAGACCAAGCCCCGGTTCGACGCATCGGCGATCTTCCTGCCCGCGCTCGCCGTGCTGCTGCTGCTCATGCTGTGGGCGATGACCAGCAGCACGCTGTCGAAGAACCTGCCGTCGCCGGCGAAGACCTGGGAGGTGTCGAAGCCGTTCGTGACGGCGCCGTTCGAGAAGCGCGGCGAGCTGGACCAGGGTGTCGCGCGCTTCGCCTGGTACTCGCTGCTGCTTGTCGCGAAGGGCTACGCGATCGCGCTGCTGCTGGGCGCGCCGCTGGGGTTCATCCTCGGGTGGTCGAAGCTGTTCGCGAAGAGCTTCGACCCCATCATCCAGGTGCTGCGGCCGGTGTCGCCGCTGGCGTGGCTGCCGCTGGGCCTGGTGCTGTTCGAGAAGTCGCACCCGGCGGCGCTGTTCACGATCGCGATCTGCGCGATGTGGCCGACGGTGCTGAACACGGCGCTGGGCGTGCGATCGATCCCGCAGGATTACCTCAACGTCGCGCGCGTGCTGCAGCTGTCGCCCACGAAGACGTTCTTCAAGGTGCTGCTGCCGGCGGCGCTGCCCTACATGTTCACGGGGTTCCGCCTGTCGCTGGGGATCGCGTGGCTGGTGATCGTCGCCGTCGAGATGCTGACGGGAACGCCGGGGATCGGCGGCTTCCTGTGGCAGGAGTACAACAGCCTGATCTACGAGCACATCATCCTGTGCATCCTGACGATCGGCATCGTCGGCTTCGTGCTCGACCGGCTGATGAGCGCCGTCGAGCATCGGTTGAAGGCGGCCTGACGTGGCGGACGCGGGTTTCTTGGAGCTCGGCGGCGTCTGCAAGGGCTACGGGACGGGCGACGCGCGCAGCGAGGTGTTGGCGGATATAGACCTGTCTGTCGCGCGCGGCGAGCTGGTCTGCATCGTCGGCTATTCGGGCGCGGGGAAGACGACCCTGGTCAGCATGATGGCGGGACTGACGGCGCCCGATCGCGGGACCATCACGCTCGCGGGCAAACCGGTGACGGGGCCCGGCGCCGAGCGCGGCGTCGTGTTCCAGAACTATTCGCTGCTGCCGTGGCTGACAGCGTTCGAGAACGTCTACCTGGCGGTCGACCAGCGGTTCGCCGAGTGGCCGAAGGAGAAAAAACGCGCGCACGCGACCCAGCACCTGGCCTTGGTGAACCTGGCAGCGGCGCGCGACAAACGGCCGTCGGAGCTGTCGGGCGGCATGCGACAGCGGGTGGCGCTCGCGCGTGCGCTGGCTGCCGATCCGGAGGTGCTGCTGATGGACGAGCCGC
>DATMZL010001181.1:0-5842 GCA_035607075.1 Polyangia bacterium | reverse complement strand
GACGACCGCGACGCCCAGCGTATGCCCGAGGCGCTTCAGCTCGGCGACGGACGCGGCGAACGCCTCGTCATCCGTGTCGGGTAGCTGGACCGCGACGATCGCGGTCCGGAGCGGGCCGGTCTGGTTTTCGGGCGACAACGTCGACATGAGCGCGGCGAGTATATAGACCGAACGCGGTCAGTTCGCCGGCGTGAGCAGCGTGTTGCCGCGCTAGCATTCGCTTTCGCACAGACAGCCAGCTCCCGTGCAGCATTGCGACAGCCCGCGACAGGAGTCCAGGCAACTGGCACATCGGTCCGGACCGGCCCCCCCCGTTCCTGAGGGATTCGGAGGATTGTCTTCGCCCGAGCAGGTGTAGCTCCCGGGCGCGTCGCCGCACACCTTTCCTCGCGCCAGGCAACAGGTGAGGAAGTTTCCCGATGTCGACGGTGGCAAGTCACAGCAGTCGCTGTCGTTGCTGCAACTCTTGCCTTTTCCCAGGCACGACTTCGGTCCGCTCGTTCCGGCGGCACCGGTCATTCCGGCGGAACCGCCAGCGGGTTCGGTGCCCCCGCCGCTGTCGCTGCAAGATGCCCCGATCGTGAGGGCGAAAACCACGAGCGCTATCTCGAACCCCGACTTTGTCGACATGGTGCCCTTTCCTCTCCTGCGGTTTGACTAGGCCGAGTCAGCAAGCACCATGCCCGTCGATCGGAAAGCTCGTTGCGTGCTGTCGGCGAGGGCGCAACGCGAACCGAGGACGGACGCGCCCATGAGCCATTGAGCAGATAGTCCGGTGGCTCTGGACAGGATGTCCAGGTCCGGATCGGGCCGTTTGCAGGCGCCGTCACCGCATCGGGGCGTGGACCAGCGGACAAGGCCTGCGAGCGGGTGGCCTCGGGTTGGCGACGCTGCTGGCCGGCCCGGCCGCCGCCTGATCTATAGTTCGCCGATGCCCGCCGGTCCCCTGCGCTTCGACGCGACCGAGGTGCGCGAGGTGCTGCGCATGATCGAGAGCGAGAGCCTGGACGTGCGCGCGGTGACGATGGGCGTCTCGCTGCGCGACACCGCCAGCGAAAACCTGGAGCGGACGAACGCGCGCATCTACGAGAAGCTGATGCGCGCCGCCGAGCGCCTGGTGCCGACGACGAAAGCCGTGCACGACGACTTCGCCGTGCCGATCACGTCGACGCGGCTGTCGGTGACGCCGCTGGCGCTGGTGACGGAGGCGGCGCGCGCGCCCCGCATCGTCACGTCCGCGCTGGCGCTCGACCGCGCGGCGCGCGAGCTGGGCATCGACTACCTGGGCGGGTTCTCGGCGCTTGTCGAGAAGGGGATCACGCCCGGCGATCGCGCGCTGATCGATTCGATCCCCGAAGCGCTGGCGCAGACGCAGCACGTCTGCTCGTCGGTGAACGTGGCCAGCACGCGCGCCGGCATCAACACAGACGCCGTGCTGGAGATGGGCCGCGTCGTGAAGGCGACCGCGGAGGCGACCGGCGCCGCGGGCGGCATCGGCTGCGCGCGCCTGGTCACCTTCGCCAACATCCCCGACGACAACCCGTTCGTCGCGGGCGCGCTGCACGGGGTGGGCGAGGGCGAGTGCGTGATCAACGTCGGCTGCTCGGGGCCGGGCGTGGTGCTGTCCGCGCTCAAGCGGCTGCGCGCGTCGGGCGAACCGTTCGACGTCGCGACGATCGCCGAGACGATCAAGCGGATGGCGTTCAAGGTCACGCGCGCGGGCGAGCTGATCGGGCGCGAGGTGGCACGCCGGCTGGGGCCGCCGGTTCGCTTCGGCGTCGTCGATCTGTCGCTGGCGCCGACGCCCGCCGTCGGCGACTCGGTGGCGGAGATCCTGGAGGCGATGGGCCTCGAGAAGGCCGGCGCGCCCGGTTCGGTGGCGGCGCTGGCGATGCTGACCGACGCCGTGAAGAAGGGCGGCGTGATGGCGTCGTCGGCGGTGGGCGGGCTGTCGGGCGCGTTCATCCCGGTCAGCGAGGACGCCGGCATGGTCGCGGCGGCGCGCGCGGGCGCGCTTTCGATCGAGCGGCTCGAGAGCATGAGCGCCGTCTGCTCCGTCGGCCTCGACATGGTGGCGGTCCCCGGCGACACGACGCCCGAGACGCTGGCCGCGATCATCGCCGATGAGATCGCGATCGGCGTGTTCAACAACAAGGCGACGGGCGTGCGCATCATTCCAGTGCCGGGCAAGCAGGCGGGTGACGCGGTCAACTACGGCGGGCTGCTGGGTGAGGCGTACGTGCAACCGGTCAGCCGGTTTCGCGCCGACGATTTCGTGCGCCTCGGCGGGCGGATCCCGGCCCCGCTCCAGGCGCTGCGCAATTGATCAGCCGCGCGCTGCTGCTGCTGGCGCTGGCGGTCGCGGCCGGACAGGCAGCGACCTCGCCCGCACCGCGGCCTGCGCCCGCGCGACAGGCGTCTCCGCCACCAGTGGGCGCAACGCCTGACAAGACGCTCGCCGTTCGCCTGGATCCGTTTCGCTTCTTCGCGGGCGCGCCGCCGCCGGGTTGGACGGCGCCCGCGTTCGACGATCGCGGCTGGGCCGGTCCCGCGAACCCGCCGTTCGCGCCGCGGCAGCCGCCGTTGCCCGGCAACGCGCAGCCGCCGGCGGGCGTGACGCTGTTCGACGCCGTGCCCGCCCAGCCGCTGCTGCTGCGCGCCCGCTTTTCCGTTCCGGACGCCGCGCGCGCGCGCGTGCTCGAGCTGCGCGTCGCCTACAACGACGGCTTCGTCGCCTTCGTCAACGGCCGCGAGATCGCGCGCCGCGGGATCGCCGCGTCGCCGCTCGGCCTGGCCGGCGCGGTTCCACACGGCCCGGAGGTCGAGCGCGTTTACGTGCCGGTGCCGTCGCCGGCGCTGGCGACGCTCGCGCCGGAAGGAAACCTGCTCGCTGTCGCGGTCTACCCGTACGCCGGACGCAACGTCGTCGTGCCCACCGCGCCTGCGGCGACCGTCGGGCTGGCGGCGGCGAGCGGCGTCCGCATCGTGCGCGGCCCGTATCTCGGCCCGCTCGCGGAGGCGAACGGCAAGCCGCGCGTGCACGTGATCTGGGAGACCGACTTGCTCGTCGCCGGCAAGGTCTCGGTGACCGAGGTGCCGGACAAGCCGTCGGACAACGGCGTGATGGTCGCCGTGAACACGCGCGCGAAGGGCGTGCGCCATGTCGTCACGATCGACCACCTCCAGCCCGGAGCGACCTACAAGTACCGCGTCGACGCGGAGGCCGCGCCCGGCGACACGACAACCAGCGCGCTCGCGCGCTTCCACACGTTGCCCGCGCCGCCGGCGCCGCTGCGCTTCGCGGTCTACGGCGACATGCGCTACCCGGGCCACGAGGCGCACCGAACCGTCGTCGACGCGCTGGTGCGCGAGGCGCCGGCGCTCGTGATCAACACCGGCGATCTCACCGATGTGGGCAGCGACGAATCGAACTGGCAGCGATACTTCGATGTCACGGCGCCGCTGGGCGCGATCGCGCCCGTCGTTCCGGTGCTGGGCAACCACGACGCCGCGCGCGCCGGCGCGGGCGCCGTCAAGACGTGGGAGCTGTTCGCGATGCCGCAGCCCGCGCCTCCCTTCTACACGTCGTTCGACTTCGCCGGCGTGCACTTCATCGCGCTCGACACCAACGACGGCAGCGCCGCGCAGCGCGACTGGCTGGAGTCCGATCTGGCGCGCGCCCGCCGCCACGACGCGCGCGCCGTGTTTGCCTTCTGCCACGAGCCGCCCTGGTCGCACGGTCTGCACGGCGATTCGCACCGCTTGATCCGCGACGTCGCGCCGCTGCTGGCCGCCGGGCACACGGACGTTCTGTTCTGCGGCCACGACCACATCTACGAGCGCGGTACCGGGACGACGCCGGCCGGCAAGCTGGTCTACGTCGTCACGGGCGGCGGCGGCGCGCCCCTCTACAACCCGCGCTGCCAGGCGGCGAATCGCGTGGGGGAGCGCGGGGGCTCCCCGCGCGAGCCCAGCGCGGGGGGTCTGGGACCCTCTCAGGGTCCCAGCAAAGATGTCCCGCCGCCGGGCGATGTTCCGGGGGCGCTTCCCCCCTGTCCACCGACGGTGGCGGCGCTGACCAAGACCTACCACTACGTCATGGTCACCGTGGCGCCCGACGGCGTCCAGTTGTGTCCGAAGCGGCCCGACGGCTCTGCGGTCGAGCCGTGCGTGCAGCTGCCGCCCCATCGACGATGAACGGCGTTGCGGGTATGAAGGAAGGATGCAGACGCCGCCCGCACCGCAGCCCGTCAAGCCCGCCGTCGAGGGCGGGCGCCACGTCTTGGCCTGGGACGGCGCGCGCGTGGAGATCGACGCGGCGACCGGCGGCCGCGTCACCGCTCTGCGCTTCGGCGGGCGCAACCTGCTGAGCGAGCCGGCCGCCGACGCGGGCAACTTCGGCTCGACGTTCTGGCCCAGCCCGCAGACAGCGTGGGGCTGGCCGCCGCTCGCCGAGATCGATCACGGGCCGTATCGCGCAGAGCTGGAGCCGGCGGCGATCGCGATGCGCAGCGCGATCAACCCGGCGCTCGGCGTGCAGGTCGAGAAGCGGTTCGCCGCCGACGCGGGCCGCGCGGCGGTCGTGTTCGACTTCGCGATCCACAACTGCGGCGAGGCACCGACGCAGCTTGCGCCGTGGCAGATCACGCGCGTCCCGCCCGGCGGGTTGACGCTGTTTCCGGCCGGTAGCGGTGACGATCCGCCGCGTCCGTCGGGTCCCCATTCGAACCTCGCCGTTCGCCAGGCGCTGGGCGTCACCTGGTACGCGTACGACGCCGTGGCGGTGACCGATCACCAGAAGCTGTTCGCCGACGGGCGCGAGGGCTGGCTGGCGCACGTCGACGGGGACGCGCTGCTGGTCAAGACGTTCGCCGTCGTGCCGCGCGCCGCGCAGGCGCCGGGCGAGGCCCAGATCGAGATCTACGCGACGCCCGCGCATACGTACATCGAGATCGAAGCGCAGGGAGCCTACGAGACGATCGCGCCGGGCGCGGCGCTGTCCTGGCGCGTGGTCTGGCTGGTGCGCCGGTTGCCCGCCGAGATACCGCGCACCGTCGGCAGCGCGCCGCTGCTCGACTTCATCCGCGGCGTCGTCGAAACGGACCGCGCCGCGGCCCGAGGCTGACGCGCGTGTCGTTCGCGGTGCTGTTCCGCCGCGAGCTGCCGGCGGGCACGTGCGTCGGCGTTTCTCTCCCGACGGGCGACGGCTTCGCGCTGCCGGTGGACCTGCACCCCGACGAGGCGGCGCTGGTGCACGCGGCGCCTGTCCTGCTCCGCACGACCTTCATCGGCGGGCGTGTCGCGCTGCGCGCGGCGATGGCTGCCGTCGGCGCAGGTCCCGCCGAATCCGCCGCGCCCGTGCTGCGGACGCCGCGCGGGGCGCCGGCGGTTCCGTCCGGCTTCGTCGCGTCGATCAGCCACAAGCGCGAGATCGCGGTGGCGCTGGCCGCGCGCGCTGAGCTGACGCCGCGCACGACGATCGGCGTCGACGTCGAGATCCCGCGCTCGCTGCGCACCAACATCGCGCCCCGCGTTCTCACCGCCGACGAGCAGGCGACGCTCGCGGATCTGGATCCGGCCGCGCGCGACGCCGAGCTGCTGTTCCGGTTCGCCGCGAAGGAGGCGATCTACAAGGCGCTGGATCCGTGGGTGCAGCGCATGGTCGCGTTCCAGGAGGTCGAGATCGTGACCGCGCCCGACGGCGGGCGGCGCGCGCGCCTGTTGCTCGCGGGCCATCAAGACGAAGGACCGTTCGACGTCGAGCTGCACGACGCAAGTGACGACCGGCTCGTGCTCGTCGTGGCATCTGTCACGCCAAAAAAGAAATGACGGTTTCGAGCCG
>DATMZL010001129.1:0-4315 GCA_035607075.1 Polyangia bacterium | reverse complement strand
TCGAACATCTTGTCGACGGGGTAGATGCGGACGTTCTCTTTCTCGATCGGCAGCGGGAACCGCTTGATGAGGTCGTCCTCGGCGACGACGTCCGCCGGGGTGCCCGCCGTGTCGTAGCTGATCCCCGTCGGCGCGCCGCTCATCAGCGTGTCGGCGACGGACTGGCCTTTCTCGGTGACGATCGCGATTGTCAGGCCGTCGACGCCCAGGTGCTTGCGCACGGCGGCGTCGACCTCCGCCTTCGTCATCTTCGGCAGCCGCGCCTGCAGCTCTTTGATCATGTCCTTGCCCGTCACGACCGCGTCGATCGCGAAGCCCAGGCGGCGGGACGCGTCCTGCGCCCACAGGTTCGAGTAGTTCTCGAGGAACTTCTTCGTCGCCTCGAATCCTGCCTGCGGGATGCCCTCGCGAATCAGCTTGTCGGTCTCATAAAGCGCCGCCCGCAACGCGAACAGGCTGTTGTGCGGCGGGACCGGCCGCAGCCAGATCTCGAAGTGCGGCTGGCGGCGCGCGATGTTGGGCAGCGGGAACGTCGTCCAGCCGTCCTGGATGAAGTTTTCGATGTACCCGTAGTCGCCGTAGTTCAGGCCGCGGATCTCGCGCAGGCGGATCATCAGCACGCCGTTGAACGTGCGGTGCTCGCCCAGGTACGAGCGCGCCACCGTCAGCGGGTAGAAGTCGGGATCCTTGCGGGTCACGTTCAGCGGCCGCCCGATCGAGATGGCGTCCGCGCGCGCGTCTTTTTCGACGACGATCAGGCGATTCCGGCGGGGCACCGGCACAGGCGGCAACTTCGTCAGCGCCGGCGCCTTGGCCGGCAGCACCGCGAACCGCTTCGCGAACGTCTCGGCGAAGCCGTCGGGGTAGCCACCCGCCACGCCGACCACCAGGCGATCGCGCGCGAAGCGCGACGCGTACAGCTTGCGCACATCCTCGAGGGTGATCGCGTTCAGGCCCGCGACAGTTCCTTGCGACGGCGTTCCGTACGGGTGCTTGTAGAACATGAGGGTCGCCATCGCCTGCTTGCCCAGATCTTCGTCGGCGTTCCCGCGCAGCGTCTTCGTGACGTAGTCCAGCGCGTCCTGGCGGTTGCGCGTGAAATCGTCGTCGGCGAAGCGCGGCGCCAGCACCTGGTCGGCCAGCAGGTCGGCGAACTTCGCGAGGTTGTCGCGGTGAACCGTCCCTTCGAAGACGATCGATTCCTTGTCGCCGTAGACGTGGATCTGCGCCGCCAGCGGGTAGAGCGCGTCCAGCACCTCGGCGTACGTGCGCGCCTTGCTGCCCCCCTTGCCCAGCATCTGCGACGTCAGCAGCGCCAGGCCTTCCTTCCCTGCCGGATCGTCGACGGACCCGACCTGGAAGAAGACGCGCAGCGCGACAAGCGGGTTCGCCCCTGACTGGATGAACACCGTGCGCACGCCCGCGACGGTGGACTTGCCCTTGCTCGGCCGCTTGGCGGGAGCGGCCAGCGCCGCGCCGGCCGCGCCGGCCGCGAGCAACGCCGCCGACAGGAGCGTCGTCATCGTCGTCGTCGTCATCTTCATGGTTTCTCCGCCTTCTCCGCCTTCTCTGACTTCATCGTCACGACCGTGCGGTTCGCGGGCGTGAAGAGCGTCGCGGCCACGCGCTTGACGTCCGCGCTGGTGACCTTGTCGTAGAGGGAGAAGTAAGCGTTGATGGCGTCGAGGTTGCCGGTCAGCGCCAGGAACGCCGACGCCTGGTAGGCGGTCTTGTCGGCGGTCGACAGCTGGCCCGCGAACGCGTACTTCACGTGCGACAGCACGTTCGCTAGCGTTTTCTCGTCGACGTTCTCGCGCGCGATGCGCGCCATCTCCTCGTGGATCGCCTTCTCGACGTAGGGGATGTCGGCGGGCTTCTTGATGCGCGCCAGCACCGTGAACAGGTTGGGATCGACGTGCGGGTCGTTCGATCCCGCCAGCGTCTCGACCTTCTGTTCCTTGATGACCAGCCGCTTGTACAGCGGCGCGCGCTCGGCGAACAGCAGCTCGACAAGCACGTCCAGCGTCGCCACGTCGACGTTGGTCGTCGAGAACGCGGGCGCGTGGTAGCCCTCGATCAGCATCGGCAGCGTCGGGCTCTTCCAGGTCAGCGCCGCGCGCTTCTCCTGCTTCTGCGGCGGCTCGACGGGGATCGCGGGATGCTTGCCGCCCGGCTTCCAGTCGCCGTAGTGCTTCTCGACGAGCTTGAACACCTTCTCGGGCTCGGCGTCGCCGACGACAAGGATGATGACGTTCTCGGGACGATAGTAGCGATCGAAGAACTGGCGCGAGTACGCGAACGCCTTGGGCATGGCCTCGATGTCCTTCAAAAACCCCATCGTCGTGTGCCGGTACGTGTGGGTCGTGAACGCGTTTTCGTACAGCGACTCGACCATCTTCTCGATCGGGTTGGCGGCGTTCTTGTTGTATTCGCCCAGCACCGCGCGCGCTTCCTTCTGGAACTTCGCGTCCTCGTACTGCAGGCGCTGGAAGCGATCCGACTCGATCTCGACGATTTTGGGCAGCGCGCTCTTGCCGGCGAGGATGTGATACACGGTCAGATCGTCGGAGGTGAACGCGTTCGAGTCCGCGCCCATCTCCTTGATGATCTCGTTGTACTTTTCCTGCGTGAAGTTCTGGCTGCCCCGGAACATCAGGTGCTCGAAGAAGTGCGCGAAGCCCGACTTGCCGGGCTCGACCTCGTTGCGGCTGCCCGTCCGCACGACCGAGTAGTAGGCGACCAGCCCCGGTGAATCGAAGCCGACGACGTAGATCTTGAGCCCGTTGGGCAGAGTCTTCTGCGTGACCGGAAACGGAAACGCCTGACCGCTCGTCGACGAACCTTGCGACGCCGGCGGCGCGGCCGCGGGCGGCGCCGGTGCTACGGGAGGCGCTGGCGGCGGCGGGGTCGGTGGCGCGGCCATGAAGATGGAGACGGGTACGACCGGCAACATCGTCGGAAAGCGCATCGAACCTCCGTTAGGATGATGGCGAGACGAACATGACAGAAACCCCCGCGGGTCACAACCGAGAGGGCGCGGTTGCAGCCGTCGCCGGACGTCTGCTCGTCGACGGGAACCTGGTCAGGGGCGCGCTGCTGATCGCCGGCGGCCGGATCGTGGATGTTCGGATCGGCGACGTCGGCAAGGTCGGCCCGCTGCCGTCGCCGCGCCTCGACGCCGAGATCGTGACGCCGGGGCTCGTCGATCTGCAGGTCAACGGCGGCTTCGGGCTGGAGGTGGGCGCCGACGGCGCGGCGCTGCGCGCGCTCGCGGCGCGGTTGCCGTCAACGGGCGTGACCACCTTCCTGCCGACCGCGGTTAGCGGCAGCGCCGCCGAATACCGTGCGCTCGCCGCCGCGTTTGCGACCGCGCGCGACGCCGGCGGCGCGCGCATGCCAGGCCTCCACCTGGAAGGACCGCTGCTGTCCCCGGCGCGCGCCGGCGCGCATCGCGTGGGCGAGATCGCCGCCGCGAACGCGACGCTGGACGACGTGCTCGACGATCTGCTCGCGGCGCGCGTCGTGCGGCTGGTGACGCTGGCGCCCGAGCGGCCGGGCGCGCTCGCGCTGATTCACAGGCTGCGCCAGGCGGGCGTCGCGGTCAGCATCGGTCACACCAACGCGACCTTCGAGCAGGCAGTCGCCGCGATCGATGCGGGCGCAACGCTGGCGACGCACCTCTTCAACGCGATGTCGCCGCTGCAACACCGCGCGCCCGGCGCGGTCGGCGCCGCGCTGGCCGACGATCGCGTGACAGCGATGCTGATCGCCGACGGCGTGCACGTGCATCCGGCGGCGCTCAACATCGCCTTGCGCAGCAAGGGCGCCGACCGGATCGCGCTGGTCACCGACGCGATCGCCGCCGCCGGCGCCCCGCCGGGGCGCTACGCGCTGGCGGGCGTCGAGGTGATCTCCGACGGGCAGAGCGCGCGGCTGGCGGATGGAACGCTGGCGGGCTCGACGCTGACGCTCGATCGTGCGGTGCGGATGATGGCGGGTGTGGCGGGCGCGCGACTCGAGGACGCGCTCGCGATGGCCAGCAGCGTGCCGGCCGCCGTGCTCGGTCTCGCCGACACCGGTCACATCGCCGTCGGACAGGTCGCTGACCTCGCGCTCTGGTCGGCTGCGATGGAGATCACAGCGACAATCGTCGACGGCGCGATCGCGTTCCGCAGCGATCCGCAGTAGCCTCCGGGCTTCAGTCATTCACTTTGCGTTCACGTCGTGGAGGTCGTTCGATGAAGCTTTCTAGACTTGCTTGGACGTCGCTTGTCGTCGTCGGTCTCGGCTGCTCCGACGGGCAGGGCGGGCCCGG
>DATMZL010000601.1:0-2475 GCA_035607075.1 Polyangia bacterium | reverse complement strand
CAGGCCCGTGTACGGGTACGCCTGGACGTAATCCGTTCTCGTCGTGATACCCGTCGCCGAGTCCGTCGCCTCGACGCGCCCGAATCCCTGAGGCCCACGCGAGTTCGTGCTGGTGCGCATCGAGTGATAGACGTAGCTGGTCGTGTTCCACGATGCGAAGCCCAGACCGTTCTCGACCTTGACTGACGTCGCCACGCGAATCGGCGGGGTCGCGTATTTCGTCCGTCCATTGAGCGGGAGATCGTCCAGGTAGACGCTCCCCTGCGCGTCGGGCCTCGTGATCACGGCATACGTGACCTCGGTCTTTCGCGCCGCCAGGCCGTTCGGGAACTTCGTGATGATCGGCGGCCGGAACTTGTTCAGCCACGCGTGCCGGATCTGAGGACCGCCGACGATGTCTTTCGACTGGACGAGGTCGGTGACGCCGTCGCCGTCGACGTCGAGAAAGACCCCGCCGTTGTTGATGCTGACCGGCGACATATCCAGTTCCTTGTTGGTCTGACCGGCCTCCAGCCAACCGGGATCCACCCATGACGTACCGGTGTTGATCCAGACCTTGCCGTTGAGTCCCTGCGGTCCCTGGATATTGATGCTCTGGATCTGGTCGGCCAGCCCGTCGGCGTTGATGTCGACCAGTAAGAATCCTGCGGCGTCCGCGTCGGCTGTCGGAATTGAATTGCCGTAGGCCGTCGCCGGCCCACCAGACTTGTATCCGGTTGCCGTCCCGAAGACGACGCCCTTGTCGCTGTTGCTGATGTTCCACACGACATCGGTTATGCCGTCGCCATCGACGTCGCCGAACTGACGGCGATTGAAGTCGGCGTTCGCCTTGGGATCGGCGCCCATGGGTCTGTACTTCCAGACCGGGCAGCCCCCCGAACACCCAGGCTGGCTGGCCCCGGTGTTGATACCGACCGCAAGGAACGTCGCCGGCCAGTTCGGGTTGTTGGTGCTGACGAGATCGGCCAGACCGTCGTGGTTGAAGTCCTCGAGGTGATAGCCGATCGGCTCCCCGGGCATCGTCGAGCCGAAGCCGTAGGGCAGCGTCGGCGTGACGAAACCGGTCGGCGTGCCGGTGATGACCTTGAATTCGTATTGCCCCGGACCCGTTCGCGCGATGTCGATGATGCTGTCGCCGTCGACGTCGGCGACCGCGTCCTGGTGCGCGGACGGCTCGAGATTGATCGCGCCCCAGCTCGCGGGCACCGACGCGCGGTTGTCGTCCCGCACCCAGCACTGGCTCGCGGAGCAAGCCGGGTTCGCCTTGATCCGGTTCAACCAGACACAGAGCTGCTTCCCGGACGCGGGTACGCAGCCCGAAGCGCCCGGCGAGCTGAGCAGATCGGGAAGCCCATCACCGTCGATGTCACCAAGGTAGGTGCCGGCCGGCTCGCCGGTGGACTTGAACAGCCTCGCCGGAAGAATCCACGGAACCTTCTGCACCCAACCAGAGCCGCTGTTCCGGTAGGCGTTGTTGCTCAACCCCTGCATCGAGCCGACGAAGTCCTGCCGGCCGTCGCCGTCGAGGTCGACGAACTGCGTCCCCCACGTGGAGCGGATCTCGCGCGGCGACGAGTAGTAACTGTCGATCGGGATCGGAGGCGCGTACGCAGGCGTGTCTACCCAATGGTAGTCGCCGCCGTCCCAGTCGAACTCCAGCTTGTCGAGGCAGGTCAGGATGGGAACGGCCGGAGGCGGCGGCAGCGGGAGATGCGGCGTGCAGTAGCTGATCTGCTTGAGCCGGCTTGGAAGCGTCACGTCCGGATCCTCGTAATCCAGCGTGTACGTCCCGAGCGGCGTCGTGATCGCCCGGAGTCGCGTCGGGCTGGGGATCGACGCGCCGTGGAAGCGCATACGGCGGAGATCCGTTCGATTCTCGTAAGTGAATGTGATCGATTGAAACGTCTGCTGGAGCTCAGGCGTGGTTGGCTGGCCGTTCTCGGCAATGGCGGCGCCGTACATGTGACCGGTGTAGTCGATCCGGGTGACGCGGATGCCGCTCGTCAGCCAATCCGCCTGGTCGTTGTTGTAGTGGACGTCGAAGTAGTTGCCCCACGCGTCGACCACGCGATCGAGCAACCAGATGGCGGTCTCCTTCGTGGATTGATCCACACCGTACGTATTTTCGTGCGGCAGGTAGACGCGTGAATTACCCGCCCATCGAGCGCCGTAATATCGGGTTTCGCCGCTCTTCGTGACGACGGTGAACGAGTACGAGCCTGTGTTGCTGGCCACAGGTCCCTGCACCCTTGTGATCGTGCTGAAGTCCCTGACCTCCGTCTCGAACTTCCCCGGCTCCGTGGGGCTCTCGAGCAACCGCTTTCCGTCGAGGCAGACGCCGTCTCCGTCGCCCGGGATGCCATCGTCGCCATCGATCAGGTCTTCCATGGTCACGGTCCGCGCACTGCCGTCCTGCACACGCGTCTTCGGGCAGCGGTGGATCATCGACAAGCCGCCGAGCTCCCATCCTTGGCC
>DATMZL010001075.1:0-2821 GCA_035607075.1 Polyangia bacterium | reverse complement strand
GCCCATCGCGAGCGCGCTCTCGACCACGTTGCGCAGCTCGCGGACGTTGCCCGACCAGCGATGGCCGCGCAGCGCGTTCATCGTCGCGTCCGAGAACAGGAATCCCGGCGCGCCGGTGATCTCCGCGGCGAAGTGCGCCACCAGCGGATCGATGTCCTCGGGCCGCTCGCGCAGCGCCGGGATCTCGATGCGCGCGACCGCCAACCGAAAGTACAGATCGGCGCGGAACGTCCCCTGATTCGCCTCCGCGCGCAGGTCACGGTGCGTGGCCGAGATGACGCGGACGTCGACCTGGATGTCTTCCTTGCCGCCGAGGCGCCGGAACGAACGACGTTCCAGCACTCCCAGCAGCGCGGGCTGGACCGCCAGCGGCAGCTCGCCGATCTCGTCGAGGAAGATCGATCCACCGTGCGCCAGCTCGAACGCGCCTTCCTGGCGTTTCTCTGCGCCCGTGAAGGCGCCGCGCTCGTGCCCGAACAGCTGCGAGGCGATCAGCGTCGCGGGCAGGGCGCCTGGATCGACGACGATGAACGGCCGCTTAGCGCGCGCGCTGAGGTCGTGGATGGCGCGCGCCACCAGCTCCTTGCCCGTTCCCGTCTCGCCCTGGATCAGCACCGACACCGTCGACTGCGCCAGCCGCTCGACGGTGCGTCCGATCTCCTGCATGGTCGCGCTCGCCGTGACCAGGCCCGGCACCTGAGGCGGCGGCAGTGGCTGCTCGGGCGGCGCGATCGTCGCGTCGAGCAACACCAGCACCGTACGCCCGACGCGGACGCGCGTTCCGATCGGAACGATCGCCTCGTTGATGCGGACGTCGCCGATGAACGTTCCGTTGCGGCTGCCCAGGTCTTTGACCAGGACGCCGTCCACGCAGCGCAGCTCGAGGTGGTAGTGGCTGACGGTCGGGTCCGTCAGCGTCAGCTCGTTCGCGGGGGAGGTGCCCACGCCGACGCGTTCGCCGTAATGCTCGACGACGCGCTCGCGATCGGGACCCTCCGCGATGCGCACACGCAAGCGCCGGACGGTCGGTTGCACACGTTCGAGGTGCAGCTCGGTCGGCTCACCCATTCAAGGCTCCTTTATGGACCGGGCGGATAAGCGAGAATCGGGCCAGCGCCGCTAACGGAACGCGACGCTCTGACGATTTGAGTCGGGACCCTCAAGGGTCCCGAACCCCCCGCGATGGTTCGGGGCGAGCAAAGCTCGCCCGCTCCCCACGCGAGTCTGCCTCGAACGGTGCGCTCGAAACGCCAGCACAACGCTCGCGAGGACAACCACAACGCCCATCGCCCATAAGATCAGCTCACGGGACATCGAGATCGAAACCCGATCGGCGGGCGTGCGCGCCCGCGTCCCATTCGTGTCGCGCCAGCCGTGCAGCGCCGCGGCGACGGCGCGTGGCGTCGCGTGGTGCCCCTCGACAGCGACGTGCGTCAGCGTGGCGCTGCTCGCCTCGTAGGCGGCGGCGTGCACCTGCCAGTTGCGCGCCCACACCAGCACGAGCAGACCGGCGCCGTACGCCGACGCGGCCGCGCGCGGGATCTCGACGCCGGACGGATCGGCGCCGGTGCCCAGCGCCGTCGCGAGCTGGCGGCGCGTCTCCTCGGCCGAGGCGGGATCCAGCTTGATCGTGACCGCGCGATCGCCCTCCAGAACAGGCGTCACCGTGCGCGACCGATGGCCCAGCTTCTCGGCCGTGAGGACGTGCTCGCCGCGCAGCAGGTGAACGCGGCAGGGTGCGGTCGCGCAGCGTTCGACGCCGTTGACCTGGATGGACGCGCCGTCCGGCTCGCTGCGCACGTCGACCGCGATCCAGCCACGCCGATGGGCGGCCTGACGTTCCTCGTCAGCGAGGCGCTGGAACGCGGGCGTCGTCCCGGGAAGCAAGCTCGGTTCGACAAGGTCGCGCACGGAGAGCCGGCGCAGGAGATCGCGCGCGCGTTCCTCGTCACCGGCGCCGAGCGCGCAGGCCGCCGCCAGCGTCCCTGCTTGCGCCGCCTCGGCGCGTCGCCCGCGTTGCAAGAGATCCTCCGGGTCCAGCGCCTTTTCGACGCGGGTCAGGCAGCGCAGAAAATCCGCCTCCCGGTAGCTGCGCGCGAGCGCCTCTAGCTCGTCGTGCGATGTGCCCGGCGATACGGCCCGCGGCGCCAGCGTTTCGACGCGCCAGTGCCGCGGGACCTCGCGAACCGCAGCCGCCAGCGCCGTCTCGGGTTCGATCGCCCCGATCACGACCACGGTCGACGGATCGTCCGCGGGATCGCCGCGCGCGGGGAACGTCATCACCCCAGCGAGCACGAGCATTCGCACCGCGCGCCGACCGGCTCGTTGACTCGTTCCTGTGGGCGACGGCCAGTCGGACATGAAATCCCAATGTACGGTCGTCTGGAGGGCAGGCAGGCAGGCGACCTTTTCGCTAACTCCCGGAAATGACGGCGATCGTTGTGATGTCCGTTTGTGTCTCGACAGGACGTCTGACGTCATCTGATACGCCGCGCGGAGGAGGCCCGCATGTCTGATCAAGCGGCGCACTTCCGATCCTGGGACGCAGATCCGAAGCATCGTGGCCGCGTATGGTGGCGCGAGCCAACAGGACGTCGGTTCGTTCCGCACGGTCATCCAGAAGCTGAGGCGCGGCAGTGCGCTCGCGAACGAAGGCGTCGCGTTGATCGAAAGCTTCGCGTCCGCGAACGATTAGATCGGAACCGATCCCGACCTGGCGCCCGCCAGGTCCTGGTGGTAAGCACAGACCCGTCCAAGGAGGCTGATCATGAAGAAGCTCGTGCTCGCGGCAGTGCTCTCGGCGTTCTCGTTCTCGGCCGGC
>DATMZL010000474.1:0-2705 GCA_035607075.1 Polyangia bacterium | reverse complement strand
GGCGTTTGTGCAGCTCGGCTTCCACCAGCCGGACCATTTCCAGCACGCCGGGCGGCAGCGCCGCCGAACCGCCGTGGAAGCCCAGTAGCGCCGTCACCGACGGAAACTGCGGTCGCGGAACCAGCACGACGGTCAGCCCGTTCGCCAGCGTCATCACCCGCGCGTCGCGCAGTCCCGCCGGCGCCGACACGCGCGGCGGCGCGCCCAGATCGGCGAGCCGGAGACGCATCGTCGCCATCGTCGAATTCTCGTTGCGCGGCACGCCCACCAGCCCCGGCGGCGGGCGTTGCGCTTCGGGCAGCGGTTGCAGAAACAGCACGCGCGCGCGGTCCGGCGCCAGCAGCGCGAACGCGCGAGCGCTCAGACCCTGCGGCTGCACGGTGCCGATCGTCGCGATGACCCGATCGAACGCGTCGATCGCGCCGGTCGTGTGGAACGCGCGCGCGCGATCCAGCGCGCGATCGACGAACGGCTCGGCGCCGAAGATGGCGTCCGCCAGCGCCGCCTGCCGCAGGTCCAGGACGGTGTTCTGCTGCCACCCCTGCCACGCTGTCGCCGCCGGCTGGGCGCCGTCCGACCAGAGGCGCCAGATGAGATCGCGCGCCTTGTCCGCGATCTGGGCGCGGCGCTTGTCGTCTTCGAGCACGATCTGGCAGGCCAGTACTGTCTTCCCCGGCAGGCCGAGCGGAAAGAAGTCGACCGCCAGCACTTCGCGTTCAGGCATCAGGCGTTCGCGGACCGCAGTCTCGGCGGCGCGCGACGTCAGGATCTTCGCGATCGCGGCGTCGTAGCCGCCACCGCCCAGGTCGTAGGCGAGCCAGATCTCCGGGAAGCCGACGGCGGCCTTCAGCGTGCCGCCGGTCTCGAAGCGGGGCGGGCTGGCGGCCGCGCTGACCGCCGTTCCGGTCACCTGCGGATTCTTGCTCGGCGCCGCCGCCGCCGCCGCGTCCTTCGCCTTCAGCGATCCGGGCAGGCGGCTCGCGACCGCGCCGGCCGCCGCGGTCACGTTCGCCTCGCCGGTCACCAGCAGCGAGACGTTGGACGGCCGGTAGTGCGCGGCGGCGAAGTCGCGCGCGTCGGCGAGCGTCAGCTTCCGCAGCGTCGCGGGCGTTCCGCCGATCGGCCGCGTGAACGGATGGCCGGCCGGAAACATCGCTGTCTGCATCCATGCCACCACGCGTCCGTAGACGCCCATCTCGTTACGCTGGTTCAGCTCGTTCTCGACGATCGCGCGCTCGCGCTCGAAGTCCTCCTCGTCGACGCCGACCAGCGGATGCAGGATGCGCTCCGCCGCCACCTCCAGCACGCTGGGCAACGCGCTCGCTGGCGCGACCTCGTAGTAGCGGGTCGCGTCCACGCTTGTGTCGGCGTTGTAGCGCGCGCCGGCGCGGATCAGGCGATCGCTCGCCGGCCGTTCGGCCTTCGCGTGCGAATGGTAGACGAGGTGCTCGACCAGGTGTGCCAGGCCCTCGTGTTCGGGCGGATCGACGCTGGACCCGCTTCCCACGACGGTCACGACGGCGACCATGCCGCGCGTCTCGCCGGTTTCTATCCCCAGGTGCAACCCGCTGGGCATGACCTCCTGCCGGACCGTGAACAGCGGCAGCTGCATCTGCAGGTCGGTATCGGCGAGCAGCGTCGGCTGCATCGCCGCGAGGTGCGCCAGCGACGGCAGCGGCGCCCACGACGCGTCGGTCTGCACGCGCGCGACGCGCTGGCGGCGCGGCACGCATCCGGGCCCGAACGCGAGGAGCGTGGCGGCGGCGATCGCGAAGATCGCAGTCGAACGAGAAGAGGACGATCGCATCGGCGCCGCGGTACCCGAGACGATGGTATCGCCTGGGTCGGCGGCGCGGCAAGGCGCCGGTCGGTTGCGCGCGTGACGCGGCTAGAGCACGTCACAGAAATAGCTGCACACCCGCGCTTCGCGCGGGAGCAGCTAGTGGACGGCCGCGAGCTCGGCGATCAGGTGCGAGGTCGCTTCTCGCATCTCCCCGAGTGACACCCGCAGGATGATCGCGTCGCCCGCGGCGTTGATCTGGCCGGTCGCGACGTCGACGGTCGGCGGGCGCAGCAACGATCGCAGGAACGACCACGCCATCTCCAGATCGCCGGCGGCATGCCGGCCCACGCTGATGCGCAGCGTGTCGACCTGCCACGTCTCCATGTCGACCAGCGCGGCTTTCACGCGGCCGACCTCGCGCCCGTTGGCGTCGAACACCTTTCTCCCTCGAAGCTCGTCCAGCGTCGCGTGCATCACCCCTCCCTCAACCTGAGCCCTGTCCTGACCAACAAGCTAAGGCTGACCGAAGAAGACCTGAAGGGCGCGGCTCGACCGTAACGAGGGTATTCTGATGCTCCGCGTGAGGGGCGCTCGAATCGGTATTCGCGTTTTTCACGCGGCGCTGATCGCCCTGGCGTCGTTCGGCGCGCTGCCGCGCCCGGCTGGCGCGCAAACCGCCGACAGCAACCGCGGGCTCGGGCGGCTGGAACAGGAGACGGTCAATGACGCGCTGGCCAGCATCGGTGCGCACATCGATCCGGCGCCGGAGGGGAAGACCGTCGGGCGCGTCTACGTCGCGAACCAGAACGTGTTCTCAAAGCACGACTAGTACTTCCAACTGTTCAACATCTTTCACTGGACAACGCGCAACTACATCCTCGACCGCGAACTACTGCTAAAACCCGAGCAACGCTACAACCAA
>DATMZL010001016.1:0-6756 GCA_035607075.1 Polyangia bacterium | reverse complement strand
AGCCCCAGGAACTCGCGCGCCGGCACCATCCAGGTCAGCACCATCGCAAAGCCCGAGAACACGGCGCCGGCGACGAAGTACGGCGGGAAGATCGTCGTGTGCCAGCCCGGCAGCACCGATACCGCGAAGTCGAACGACACGATGGTGTGGACCGACAGCACGAGCGGCGTCGACAGGCCGGCCAGCAGGATGTACGCCCACTTGTACTCGGCCCAGTGGCGGCCCGAGCCGCGCCAGCCGAGGGCGAACACGCCGTAGATCGTGCGCTTGAGCTTGCTCTTCGACGAGTCGCGCAGCGACGCGAGGTCGGGGACCAGGCCCAGGAACCAGAACAGCAGCGAGATCGTGAAGTAGGTCGAGACCGCGAACACGTCCCAGGTCAGCGGGCTCTTGAACTGCGGCCAGATGCCCTGGACGCTGGGGTACGGCATCAGCCAGTACGCCGCGAACCAGGGACGGCCGGTGTGCAGCAGCGGGAACAAGAGGGCGCAGATGACCGCGAACAGCGTCATCGCCTCGGCGAAGCGGTTGATCGACGTGCGCCACTTCTGCTGCAGCAGCAGCAAGATCGCCGAGATCAGCGTGCCGGCGTGGCCGATACCGATCCACCAGACGAAGTTGATGATGCCGAAGGCCCAGCCGACGGGGATGTTGTTGCCCCACGATCCGATGCCCTTGTAGAGCGTCCAGGAGATCGCGATGACAAGCATGCCGAGCAGCGACAGCGCGACGGCGAAGCAGGCCCACCACCCCTTGCCGGCGCCGCGCCAGACGTGCGCGAGCAAGCTGTCGTTGATGGTCTTGTCGTTGTGACCGGACGCGCCCTCGATGAGGGGGACTGGCTCGAGCGGATCGCGCTCGTCGAGTTGCGGAGCGGCCATTATTCGTGCTCCCCGGCGCGCTCGGGCTGCCCGAGCTCCGGACTGGGGTTACGGACGCGCGCCAGGTAAACGGTGCGCGGGCGTGTGCCGATCTCCCAGAGGAGATCGTAGCGACGCGGATCGGCGTGGGCCTGCGACACCTTCGAGTTCGAATCGTTGAGCGAGCCGAAGACGATCGCGCCGGTCGGGCAGCCCTGCTGGCAAGCCGTCAGCAGCTCGCCGTCCTGGATCGCGCGGCCCTCGATGCGCGTCGAGATGCGCTTGCGCTCGATGCGCTGCACGCAGTACGTGCACTTCTCCATGATGCCGCGCGTGCGGACGGTGACGTCCGGGTTCATGCCCATCTCGCGGGCGGCGGTGTAGTCGTTGATGTAGTTCAGGAAGTTGAACCGCCGCACCTTGTAGGGGCAGTTGTTGCTGCAGTAGCGCGTGCCGATGCAGCGGTTGTAGACCATCTCGTTGATGCCCTCGTCGCTGTGGACGGTGGCGTTGACCGGGCAGACGTACTCGCAGGGCGCCGTCTCGCAGTGCACGCACGCCAGCGGCTGCGTGACCATGTCGGGTTCCTCGAACGACCCCTTGTAGTAGCGGTCGATGCGGATCCACTGCATCTCGCGGCCCTTGCGGACGTTCTCCTTGCCGACGGTGTTGATGTTGTTCTCGGACTGGCAGGCGACGACGCAGGCGCTGCAGCCCGTGCACTTGTTGAGATCGATCGCCATCGCCCACTTGTACTGCTGGGTGCTGTAGTCGACGGGCGTGTGGATGACGGGTTGCGGGCGCTCCGGGTTCGGGCGGCGGTCCGCGATCTCCTCGTGGAACTTCGAGTGCGGGTTCAGCAGCTCGGCGAGCGACGCCTCGACGACGGGCGGCGGCGCCTCGCGCCCGTCGGGCGCCATCGTCCAGTGATCCTGCGTGATCGAGAACTGAACCTGGCGCTCGGTCTTCTCGAGCTTCACGCCGCGGTCGTACCAGGGCGCGTCGCTGCAGCGGAGCGCGCCCGCGTTGAAGCCCACGCCTGCGGCGACCTTCTCGCCACCGGTGCGGCCGTAGCCGAGCGGCAACGTGACGACGTCGTCGGCGTGGCCCGGTACGCGCATGACCGGGGCGTCGATTCGCCGGTCGCGGTAGCTGATCTCGACGACGTCGCCATCCTCGAGGTTCAGCGCCTTGGCCGTCGCCTCCGAGATCATGGCGGCGTTCTCCCAGGTCAGCTTCGTGATCGGATGCGGCAGCTCCTGGAGCCAGAGGTTGTTCGCGAAGCGGCCGTCGTACACCTTCGGATCGCTCGCGAACGCGATCTCCATCCCCTGCTTCGCGGCTCCCAGCGCGGGCGCCACGGCCTGCGCCAGCGCGGCGCCGTCGACGGCGAGACCGGTCTCGGCGGGCGCCGCCGTCCCCGGCACGAGGCCGTCGGCCAGCCAGCGCTCCCAGTTGCCCTCGAAGTCGGCGGGCGTCTTGCCCTGCCCCTGCCAGTACTTCTTGAGCAGCGCGTGCGCGCCGAGGTCGCCCTCGCCGATGAATGCGGCCAGGACGTCGGCCTCCTGCACGCCGCCCCACAGCGGCGCGATCAGCGGCTGCACGATCGACGTCGTTCCGTCGGTGGCGCGCAGGTCGCTCCACGACTCGAGCGGGTGCGCCGCCGGGATGACCGTCTTGCAGGCAGCGGCGGTCTCGTCCTCGTAGAGGCCGTGATAAATCGAGTTGGGTACGCGCTCGAGCAGCTTGGCGAGCTTGTAATCCACGGGCGCGCCGTACACCGGGTTCGACGCCGTGATCACCAGCGTGTCGACGCCGCCGGTCGCGATGTCCTGCGCCAACGTGCCGAGCGGCGCAGCGCCCGCGGTCGCGTCCGCCGTCAGCGGCGTCGCGTACTCGACGGTCTTGCCGAGGTTGTCGAGCGCGACGTTCAGCGCCGCGGCGAGGGCATGAACCGCCGCCGGCTGCCGGCGACCCACGATCACCAGGCTGGTGCCGCGGTTGCGGTCCAGGTCGTTCGCGACAGCGACAAGCCACTTCGGATCCCAGCGGCGCTGCCCATGCGTCAGCGACGCGAGCGGCGCGAGCGCGGCGATCCCGCGGCTCGCCAGCATCGAGATCAGCGACGCGAGGAAGGGACCGACGTCGCTGCCCGGCAGGCGAAGACGGTGGTCCGCCATCGCGCCGGTGATCGTCATGGCCGGCTCGACCGCGTACAGGCGGTTCATCTGGCGGCCGGGCTCGCGGCGGGCCGCGAACTCGCGCGACAGGCGCGTCTGCTCGCTGCCCTCGCCCAGGAAGTCGGAGTCGAGGGACAGGATCACGTTGGCGGTGGCCGCCTTGTTGCGCGGGAACAGCGGCTTCCCGAACGCCAGCTTCGCGCCTTCGACGGCGCCGTCGTCGGCCAGCGACGCGTAGCTGACGAACTTCGCCGCCGGGAACTTCTCGAGGATCCGCTTGCGCAGATCGGCGAGCAGCGGCGACGTCGTTGGCGACGTCAGGAAGCGGAGACCCGCGCCGCCGTTCTGGCCCAGCTGGCTCGCGCGAACAGCCGTCTCGGCGAGGAACGTCCGCCACGCGAGCGGCCGAGTCCCAGACCGGATCTGCTTCGCCCGATCGTCGTCGTAGAGGCTGAGCACCAGGCTCTGCTCGAACGACGTCGTCGCGCCCAGGGTCTCCGGGTGAGCGGGGTTGCCCTCGATCTTGGTGGGCCGGCCTTCGTGGCTGACGACGAGGAGGCCGCTGGCGTAGCCGTCCAGGCCATACGCGGTCGCGAAGTGCAGCGGGTTACCCGGCGTGACCTCCTCGGGACGGCGCACGAACGGAACGATCTTCTGCGTGTGCGGCCGCGCGCAGGCGCCGACGGCAGCCATCGCCGTCGACAGGCTGGCGACCTGCATGAAGCCACGGCGCGAAACCCCCTGGCCTTCGCCTTCCTGTTTGCTGTAGGCGTCGACGTCGAACGTGCCGGGGGCGAACTCGTTGGCGGCGCCGGACACGGGCGCCTTGCGGTCGCGCTCCTCGGCGCTTCGCCAGTAGGTCGGCGTCGACGACACACCCTGGCCGGCGATCGGAAGCGAATGCCGCTTTGCCCGGTCCTTGGCGCGTGCTTCGTGGTTGTCGTCGCAGCTCATGTCGTCATCATCTATGGCAGGTGGTGCAGCTCGTCCGCGTGTGGACGTTGTTCTTCTCCGCCTGCGCCTTCCCGGCTTCGTCGGGATCGCCCGGCGGCTGCCACTCCATGTTGGTGATCTCTTCGAGCGGGCGGATGTTCGCGTCCGGCCGGCGGTGGCACTCGAGGCACCAGCCCATCGTCAGCGGGGTCGCCTTCTCGACGGCCGGCATCTGGTCGACGCGCCCGTGGCAGCTGACGCAGCCAACGCCCTTGTTAACGTGAATCGAGTGATTGAAGTAGACGAACTCGGGGAGCTGGTAGACCCGGTTCCACTTGATCGGTGTGTTCTTGAAGAAGCTCTCGCGCACCGGCTCGAGGATCGGGCTCTTGTTCCAGATCTGGGAGTGGCAGTTGAGGCACAGCTGCGTCTGCGGGATGCCTGCCGCCGGCGACCGGTCGACAGTGTTGTGGCAGTAGCGGCAGTCGATGCCTTCGTCGCGCGTGTGGTGCCGGTGATCGAACTGGATCGGTTGCTCGACCGGGTCCTGCATGCCGCGCGCGAACGGCGTGCGCGCGTACAGCATCAGACCCAAAGGCACGCCCGCGGCCCCGGCGGCGACAACGAATAACGAGATCTGCGCCAGGGTGTTGTGTCGTGGGCGGAAGAGAGGACTCATCCTCGTCGCGCAGCATTTAGTGCGAACTCGGGTGCCACGTCAACAGAAGTTTTCGCGTAATTGCGCGCAGAATTTTCTTGCGCAGACAGACCGGAAATACGAGACAGAAAGTTTCCGCCTGCGATCGTCCGAACGCGTTCGTCAGCGCGCGTTCGCGAGCCAGGTACGCAGCGGCGCGATCGCTCCTCGGTGACGTCCGCAGGAGATCTCGGCGTCGGCGATCGTGAAGCGCGCGCCGATCTTCTCGCCGGCGATCGCGAGCCATCGGGGAAAGTCTTGTAGGGTTTTCAATGACGGCAGGCGGAAGTCATTCGAAAGCATTTCGCCGCCGCGGCAATCGAAGCCGCGCTTCGCTGCTTTGTCGCGCAGTTCCACCTCCCAGTCGGGAATCCATTCCGGGTTGATGGAAAGGTGAACCTGCGCGCTCTTCTGGAACATGCCGAACCAGGTGTTCGGTTTGCCGACGCCGATCCAGATGCTGACGCGCCAGTCCTTCTTCCCGCGCATCGGAAGATCGAGCGCGTCGGCGAGCGCCTGCGCGTCTGTCGTCGCCTTGCGCGTCGCCTCCTTTCCTTCGAGGCGGGCCACCAGCGACGCGAGGCCGGCGCCCTTCCCCGCCGCATTCAGCATCCGGACTGTCCCTTGTAAGGTGAACTCGTCTTTTTTCTCATTGAGGCGCGCGAACTTCTCGATCGCGTCGAGCGACGCTTTCGATCCTTCTTTGGCAAGCAGGCCGACGAAACCGAACGTCAACCGGAACGACCCGTCGTGGAGATCCTCGGGCGCGTACGCCGAAAGCAGCGGACGCGCGAGATCCAGCACCGCCGCCGGCGCGTCCACCTTCGGCACCAGCTTGGCCATCGACGGGATGCTGATCGCGCGATCGAGAACGCGCGCGAGCTTCGCCGTCTCGTGGAGCAAGGCCGCGTCGGCGGCAGCGGCGAACAGCGCGTTCCTGAACTCGTCGATGTCCATTCGCCGCGCCCGCAGCGCCGGCCCGACCAGCGGTTCGAGGTGTGGCAGCGGCTTCTGCGCGAGCGCATCTCGGAGCGCGCGATCGTTCCTGTCGATGATGACGTCGAGCGCCGCCCGGAGCTGCGCCGCCGGGAGAGCGTTGCCCACCCGGACGAGCGCGTCGGTGATGTCCTTCGTTTTCGTCCGCACGTCGCGGAACGACGCCGGCGTGAGCGCCGCGAGGTACGTGGCGGCGGCCGCTGCGCGCGCCTTCGGGCCTGAAGTCGTCGAGGCCGTCACGTCCCGAACAGATCCTTCACGTTGTCGACCTTCTTGAGGTTCGAGCTCACCTCCAGCGTCCCCCAGGAAAGCTTGATTTTGGATTCTTTGGCGACGCCCTCGAAGAACGCGCGCAGTCCGTCGACGCGCGGCGGATCGAACGGGCCGAACACGGGATTCTTCCGCTCTGCCTCCTCGAGCGCCGGAAAGAAGTGATGCTCGCTGCCCTTGCGCATCTCCACGCGCCAGCCGCCCTCGTCAGCCGGGTAGAAGACGTCGAGGGAGATCACGTCGCGGCCGACGTCGAAGCTCGAGCCGACCCGCATGGTCAGCGTCCAGAAA
This sequence comes from Polyangia bacterium, assembly GCA_035607075.1. Taxonomy (GTDB): domain Bacteria; phylum Myxococcota_A; class Polyangia; order Fen-1088; family Fen-1088; genus JADGRB01. The sequence continues at coordinate 529 of DATMZL010001016.1, read as the reverse complement.
CCGATCGGCGGGTACTTCAACCCGGCCGCGCTGGCGATCTCCACCGCCGGGCTGCCCGTGGCTTTTTTCTTCAAGGCCTCGGCGACCATCGCGACTAACGCTTCTCCCAGCGGCCCGGACACCTGCTGCGCGGCGCGACCGAAGAAATTCGCGAGCTGCGCCGGGCTCGCGTCCACCAGCTTCTGCCAGCAGACGCGCGCGTCGGCGTGGCCCGCCTGCGCGAGCAAGAAAAGGTACGCGATCAGCTCGGAGTCGCCGCCGTACTCTCGCATCCGACTCCGGACCGGTTCGTAGCGTCCCAGGACGTCGGCCAACGCCTCGCCGAGGGCCGGCGTGGCGTGCGGCGCCAGCCGCGCGAAGTGTTCCTTCTTCTCGGCCGGCCCGCCGATCTTGCTGAGGTACCTGTCGATCTCGATCAGTGCGGCGGCCAGCTTCGACCACTCCGGCGAACCGTCGTACCGGCGCAGGACGACGTCCTCCAGGCCCAGCGACGGTATCGACACCTTCGCTTCCGGCTTCGCGCCGCTCG
>DATMZL010001038.1:0-7207 GCA_035607075.1 Polyangia bacterium | reverse complement strand
TAGCCTGTCCGCACTGGACGCTGACGCGGCAAGAGGCCGCGATGACCTCCGGCGCGAGATCTTCGAACGCCAGCGTACGGCTGCCACTACACGCCGCGCCCGCCAAAGCCAGTGCCGCCAGAGAAAGGAAGGAGAAGGAGGCTCGCACGCGCCCATTCTCACATGAACGAGTGGTGCGCGCGTCGCGCAATCGTAACGAAATCAACGGCCTCGCTCATCGGTCGCACCTCTGGATGGTCATCGGCCCTACGCTTCGCGCGCGGCCCGCTCTGGTCGGCTACGCCGATGTGAGCCGTTTTGTACATCTCGGGGCTCAATAATCTGTGGCCTCGCGGACCCCGAGTCGCGCCTCCGCCCCGTTCGACCTGGAAACCTTACGCGAGACGCCCGGCCTGCTCGCCGAGTTCGAGCGCCTCGTGGCGCGCTGGTCGGTCGCGCCCCCGGCCGAATCGACCTTTGTCTGGCCGGAAGCCGTCGATGCGCCGCCGGAGTTGAAGGCCTTCTATGCGATCGCTCATACCTGGCCCGGCGCCCGGCTGTACGGTTCGCAGGATTTTCTGCGCCCGCTGGACCACCTCGCCCGCGATGGGGGCAAGCTGACCATCATCACGGAAAACCAAGGGAATTTCCGGATCGCGCTGGAAGCGACAAAGGACGCCAAGGAGAAGACGAGCGCCAAGGACGCCTGGATGCTCTGGGCCTGCACCTTCGGGCAGACGCGCCCATGGATGCCGATGGACGGCGCCCGGCTGCCCGACCTGCTGGTGACCTTCGGGATTCAGGAGCTGATGTTCGGCGCGCGCTTCCTGACCGCCAACAATCGCCACTTCATCGAGGACTGCCACGTGGGCGGCGGGTTCGTCCCGCTCTGGCGGGGCAGCTATGTCGACGACGCCGAGTGGACCTTCCTCTGGCATCCCGAGGGGGCGATCGCGGGGCGCATCGAAGGCGAAACCTGGTACTGGTGCGGGCAGACGCGGCAGGGACGGCTCTGGGAGTACCTGGGCGAGCCCGAACCGAACGTCTCGGCGATGCCGCTCGCGGGCCGCGCGTCGACGACGTAGCACGGCCGCGCAGCGACGGCCCCGGCAGGAATCCGCCGGGCGCGCTGCCGGGTCGCGCGCTAGATTGCGCGCCGCCCATGCACGACCTCACCAAGGGATCGATCGCCCGCAATCTCCTGCAGACGGCTAGCTTCATGCTGGTCGGGATGGTGTTCCAGACGCTGTACTTCCTGGTCGACCTCTACTTCGTCGGCCGGCTGGGCAAGTCGGCGGTCGCGGCGGTCAGCCTGTCGGGGAACCTGATGTTCTTCGTCCTGGCGCTGACGCAGACGCTGGGCGTCGGCACGACGGCGCTGATCGCGCACGCGACCGGGCGCAAAGATCGCGACGATGCGCGGCGCATCTTCAATCAGTCGCAGGTGCTGGCGCTTGCGGTCGGGCTCGTCTTCCTCGCGGTGGCGATGGCGATGCGCGACGGCTTCGCGCGCGGGCAGTCGGCCGATCCGGAGACGGCGCGCCTGGCGAGCGAATACCTGACCTGGTTCATCCCGTCGCTGGCGGGGCAGTTCGCGATGGTGGCGACGGGGGCGGCGCTGCGCGGGATCGGCGACTTCAAGCCGGGGATGATCCTGCAGACCGCGACGGTCGTCCTGAACATCGTGCTCGCGCCGGCGCTGATGTTCGGCTGGGGCACGGGGCATCCGCTGGGCGTGGCCGGGACGGCGATCGCGTCGTTCGTCGCCGTCGTCGTCGGCGTGGTGGGGTTGATCGGCTACGTCATCCGCAAGCGCGGCTACCTGGAGTTCGTCGCGCGCGAATGGAGGCCCCGGCTGGCGATGTGGGGTCGCATGCTGGCGATCGGGTTGCCCGCAGGCGCGGAGTTCGCGCTGATGGGCGTGTACATGGCGGTGGTCTATGCCATCACGCGCCGGTTCGGCGCGGGGGCGCAGGCGGGCTTCGGCATCGGCCTGCGCGTGATCCAGGCGGGCTTCATGCCCGTGGTCGCGCTGGGCTTCGCGGTCAGCCCGGTCGCGGGCCAGAACTTCGGCGCGCGCCTGCCCGAGCGCGTGCGCGCCACGTTCCGGATCGGCGCGCTGATGGCGATCTCGGCGATGGCGGTGCTGCTCGTAATCTGCCGCGTGGTGCCCGAACCGCTGGTCGGCGTGTTCAACAAGGATCCGGGCGTGCTGGCGGTGGGCGGCGAGTACCTGAAGATCGTCGCGTGGAACTTCGTGCCGTCGGGCGTGGTGTTCGTCAGCTCCAGCATGTTCCAGGCGCTGGGCAACACGATCCCGCCGCTGGCGAGCTCGCTGGTGCGCACGTGCTTGCTCGCGATTCCGGCCTACCTGATGTCGCGCATGCCGGGATTCGCGCTGAACTGGATCTGGTACCTGTCGGTCGCGGTCGTCGCGATCCACATGACGCTGAACCTCTTGCTGTTGCGCCGCGAATACCGCCGCAAGCTCGCGTTCGCCGCGCCGGCGGCGGCGCCGTCCGCGCCGGCGCTGGCCGCCGAATAGCGATTCAGTTTTCATTTTTCAGGACGGCCGAACGTCGCGGCCCAGAACGACTTGCCGCGGGCGAGCGGGACTTGCTGCGCCGCCAGCGCGACGAGGCCGGCGCGCGCGGCGAGGTCAGTGACGGTGTCGGGCGGAACCAGCCGCATCAGCGGCGACAGCGTCTGAAGGCGCGCGAAGCCGGTCTCGGAGATCGCGGCGTCGCCGCCCGGTAGCTGGAGAACGATCGAAACGGAGCCGCCCGGCGCGAGCCAGCCGGCGATCCGCGGCAGCAGCGCGGCCGGATCGACGTACTCGAACAGCAGCGCCGCGTGAATGAGATCGAGGCTGGCGGCCGCGAACGCGCAGGTCGTGACATCGGCGCAGATCCAGGTCGCCACGTCCGCGAGCGACGGGTGACGCGTCCGTGCGAGCGCGAGGTACTCGGGGTTCAGGTCGACGCCGACGAAGCGCCGCGTGACGGTCGGATCGACCGCCTCGAGTCCGGTGCCGGTGCCGCAGCCGAGCACCGCCACGCGCGCCGGGCGCCGGCGCGCGTAGACGTCGGCGAAGATCGCCGCCAGCGGCGCCAGCTGGTCGACGCCGGCCGCGCCCATGTGGCCCTCGTAGTCGGCGGCTGAAATCGTGAGCCAGGGATTGTCGGTCACTTCCCCACACATAGCAGACGCTGCGGATCGGCGACGTCTGCGAACGCTGTTATCATTTCGTGCGGGCGCACCCGCCGACGGCGGCGCCGGATTGAGAGGGCGCGATGGAGAGTCTGGAGAACCCGTTGGTTCAGATCCTTCTCTGGTTGGTCGCGGCGGCGGCCGCATTCTGGATCCTCGCTCCGGGCGTGATGTACCTGCTCCGCAAGAGCCGCTACTGGATCGACGTCAGCGAGAATCCCGCGGACGCCGAACCCGACGGCCGCGACCGGAAGTACGCAGCGCGCTTCCGCGAGTTCGTGGCGCTGGGATTCCGCGCGGCCGGCAAGATCGACGAGCACGGGCGGTTCATGAACCCGATGCTATGGAGCTGGCATTCCGGCGGTACGCGTTTCGTGGCGTCGCCCGACGGGAAGACGTTCGTCGGCTTTCACCGCGTCGGCGGTGGAAATCCACTGCGGACGACCGCCCATTCGACCTTCGAGGAAGGCGGTCTCATCATGACGGCGTCGCGCGGCACGCCGACGCCGACGAACGCGGAAGCCGGCGGCAACTACAAGTACGAAGCGGTCGGCGATGCGCAGGCCGACGAGCTGCTCGCGATGCACGCGCGGCGCACTGAGGAGTTTGCGCGCGCCCGCAGGCTCACCGTCAAGGCGGCGACCATGCGAGACATTGCTGCCGAGGACGAGAAGCACACGCGGCTCATGATGCCGAAGATGAAGCTCGGTCAACTCGGCTCGGTCGTCATCTCCCTGTTCCTGATGCCCGCGGCGATGACGGCGGCCATGATGGCCAGCGAACGGCTGGAACCGGCCGCTCCGTTGATCTTCTGCGGTTGTGCCGCGCTCTACGCGCTGGTGCGCTGGTCGATTCTTCCCAGCCGCATCCCGATGATGGTGCGTATGGCGGTGATGGGCGCCGGACTCTTCATTCCGTCGATGTGGGCGATCAACTTGACGATGCCCGAGCAGTCCGTCGGGCGCGCTCTCGATCGCATGGACGCGAAGGTTGGCAGCGTCGATCCGGCGCGCGCGGCCGAACGGTCGGCGCGCATGGTCGATTGGATCGTCAAGCAGGGACGGACCTCGTGCAAGGCGCTGTTACCGCGCCTCGAGAACGCCGCCACGAAGCCGCAGACGCGCGCGGTCGCGCACGACGCGCTGGTGAGGCTGCAGGGATCCGATCTCGGCGCGACGCGCGCCGCGTGGGAAGCCTGGTGCGCCGAGGTGACGCGGCCGAAGCAATGACCGCGGTTACGAGACGGATTGAAACTGCGAGGTCGAGCGGCTGAACGTCGCCTTGAGCGTGACGAGATCGAAAGGCTCGCGCGTCGTCGGGTTCAGCAGCCGGCCTCCATCACCGAGGAGGCGGAGGAGATCGTGATACAGGCCGTACAGCGCGAGGCTGAGGGCCTGGACGGAATCCCCGCCCGCGACGTCCTGACCTTGCTCGAGCCCGCCTTCCAGAACGTAGGGACAGGACCACTGGTCGCCGACGGGATAGGGCTTGCCGACGATCCCTTTCAGGGGACGTTCGGCACCGCTCGCGTCGATCCAGACATAAGCAACGCTGGCCACCGCTTCGTCAATTTGCGCGCGCTTCATTCGATTTCGCGCGAAGGTACCATCGCAGGACGGCGACGCGATGAGAATCAACGCATGAGCTCGCGACAGAAGAATGGCGCCGACATTTTGTTTGTAGCGCTCGTCGCGCTCGTCGTGGTTGCGACAGGATGCGGAGATGGCCGCGCGGCGGGCCCCGGCGGCGGTGCGGGCAGCAGCGGCGGGGGCACGCCGGCAGTGCTCGCTTCGGGAGAGCGGGGCGCGTGGGCGATCGCCGTGGACGCCACAAACGTCTACTGGACCAACCAGGAAGCGCGCACGGTGATGAAGGTTCCGATCGCCGGCGGGACGCCGGTGACGCTCGCGATGGGCGCGACCGCGACGGAGATGCCGTGGGATCTGGCGGTCGACAGCGACGCCGTCTACTGGAACTACTACTCCAGTCCCGGTTCGGTGATGACCACGCCGCTGGCGGGCGGAACACCGGCGACGGTGGCGGCGCAACAGAACGGCCCCCGGAACCTCGCGGTCGCGAACGGAAACGTCTACTGGATCAACCTCTGGGTGCTCGGCGACAACTCGGGCGCCGTGATGGCGGCACCGCTCACCGGTGGCCCACCGGTGACGCTCGCGTCGGCGCAGGACGATCCGAACGGGATCGCCGTCGACGTCGACGGCATCTTCTGGTCGAACCTCGGCGGCACGATCATGAAGATGTCGAGCATCGGCGCCGGTGGTGTGCCGGTGGTGCTCGCGTCTGCGCAGCCGGGACCGCAGCACCTCGCGGTGGACGGCACCAACGTCTATTGGACGAACGTCGGGGCGATCGATAACGGCTCGGTGATGAAGGTCGCCGAGGCCGGCGGAACGCCGGTGGCGCTCGCGACGGGCCAGCAGGGTCCGTTCGGCATCGCGGTCGACGGGACCAGCGTGTATTGGACGGACGTGACGCGGGTGATGAAGGTGGCGATCGCCGGCGGTACGCCCGTCGTCGTCGCGTCGGGCCAGCAGCGCGCGACGGACGTCGCGGTCGACGCGACCAGCATCTACTGGACCGACACGGACGCCGGCACGATCATGAAGGTCGCGAAGTGACCGCGGCGGACGCCCAGAGCAGGGCGTGGTGGTCGACCGCGGCGTGCGTCATCGCGCCGGCCCCGTACCCCACACTTTCACCGGCGCGCTGATCGTGTACGGGTGCGCGCTGGCGGGAAATCGCCAGCGGATCGCCGCCCGGTGCAGGCAGTCTTCCAGCGGCGTTCCCGCGAGGCCCGTCCCCATCAGCTCCGCCGACGGCACCGACCCGTCCTTCCTGACGTCGATGACAAGCGTCCCTTCGGCTCTGAGATCGGGCGCCAGCTTCAGCTGGCGATCGACGCAGCTCTTCATCTCGTTCCGGTGAGACGCAATGATGTCGCGCAGTCGCTGCGTGCGTTCGCGGGCGCGATCGCGGTCGGAGAACGCGCCGGCCGGGAGGCCCGCGTCGGGAGGAGGCGGCGCCGCGATCGGAGGCGGCGGTGCGACGGGCGCGGACGAACGCGCCATGGTCATCGCGGGCGGAGGCGCCGGCGCCGGAGCAGGTGCTGACGCGGTCGCTGCTGGCGGTGTCGCGGACGGTGGCGGCGCCGCGGGCTCTGATGGCGGCGCAGCGGGCTCGGACGGTGGTGGCGGAGCGGGCGGTTCGGGAACTGCAACGGGTTCTGTCGGCGCCGGTGTTGGCGCCGGTGTCGCGACGGCCACGGCGGTCGCGGGCTTCGGCGGCGCGTCGATCGTCGATTCGGGACAGCCGTGCGCGATCAGCCAATGCCGCTGCACCTTCGGGCCGCGCAACCGGCTGTACGCCTTGTGCCGCGCCTTGAGGCAACGGGCCCGGGCGGCGTCGTCAGCTTCGCTCGCGCAGTTGGCGGCGACGACCGCCGACTCGCATGACGTGAAAAGGTCACCTTCCGACGCAACCGTGCCTTCGTTCGTCGTCACCGGCGCGCAGCCGATGACGACCAGCGCTGCTCCAAATACAGCCGCCGCAGGGCTCGTCACGGCGGAGGCATTTATCTGCCTGCGGCAGCGATGCGATGCGACTGTTCGGTGACAGTTCTCTTACGGAAGTCGAACATGCATTCCGTAATCTGGGGAGGTGCGGTACAGGAATCGCAAATGGAAGCCGCGCGTCGTTTCGCGATCCTCGCGATCGCGGGCAGCCTGCCGTTGATGACGATCGCGTGCGGCGACGACCAGCCCAGGCTGGTCGCGTGTTTGCCGACCGGTGGTGGCGGCGGCGCATCGGCGATGGGACATGGAGGAAGCGACGGCGGAGCCGGTGGTGGCGGCAGCGGGCAGACGGGCCGCGGTGGATCGATCGGGAGCGCAGGCGTCGGCGCCGCGGGCCGCGGTGGCGGCGCAGCGGGAAGCTCGGGCGTCGGCGGGCGCGGCGGAAGCGGTGGCGCGGCCGGGACTACCGGCGTTGCGGGGCGAGG
>DATMZL010000853.1:0-5610 GCA_035607075.1 Polyangia bacterium | reverse complement strand
CGTGTCTGTCCACGGGTCACCCCTTCGACCGGCCCGCTCTGTGCCGCCGCCGCGGTCCTCCGGTCCCGTTCCCCTCCTTCAACTTAAGAACGCCCGCGACGACCGCAACCGGGTAGTCAAAGCTCCGCACGAGGATCTCGTCGACGGGTCCTCGGCGGTGACCGACGGAGTTGATGGCACGACGGGCCGGAACGCTGAGGATGGCGTCGAACCCGCGATACAGCGTGCGCGTCGTCTCGCAATCCGAGTTCGAGAGCAGCGCGGGAACTTTCTGCGAGGCCAGCTTTCGCAACACGTCGGCGAGCCGTTCCTGGTCGCGCGATCCGAACGGACCCTTCGCGTACGCGGTGAACGATGACGTCGCGGACAGCGGAACGTACGGCGGATCGAGATACACGAAGTCGCCCGGACCGACGGTCCTCAGCGTGCTCGCGAAATCGCTGCAAACGATCCGCGCCTTTTGCAGCGCCGCGGAGGCGGCGCGCAGTCGGTCTACGTCGCAGATCACCGGCCGCCGGTAGCGGCCGAACGGAACGTTGAACTGGCCGCTGCTGTTGACGCGATAGAGCCCGTTGTAGCCGCATCGGTTCAGATAGATCAGGCGCGCCGCGCGCGCAGTCGGTGACAGCTTCGAGGGATCGCGCCGGCGCACGCGGTAGTAGAGCTCGCGGTTGTTGCGAAACTTGCCAAGCTCGCCGATGACACCGTCGACGTCGTCGCGGATCGCCTGGTAGCAGTACACGAGCTCCGGATTTGCGTCGGCGAGAACGGCGCGCCGAAACCGGCCTCCGGCCGCGAGCCGAAAAAACACCGCCGCGCCACCAAGGAATGGCTCGAAGTAGGTGTCGATACGCTCGGGTACGAGCGCTTCGATGTGTGCGAGCAGCTGACGCTTGCCGCCCGCCCACTTCAGGAACGGCGCCAGCACCATCAGAAATCCCTCGTACGTGAATCGTGTTCGCGAGGCAAGCGGAAACAGTCCACGGGCGCGCGCGGCATTTTTACCGGCTTTTTATGCTGTTTTTTGTTTCGCGCGACGATCTTTCTCTTTAGAGTCTGCGTCGAATTTGCGGTCGCGCGTTTGCCACCGCATCGAAGACCGGAACAAAGGAGACCGAAAATGGCGAAGGTTCTGACGAAGTCGCAGATCATCCAGGCTATCGCTGACGCTCACAAGGACAAGCTGGCGCGCAAGGACGTCGCGGCCGTCATCCAGTCGCTGGCCACCGTCGGCTACAAGGAGCTGAAGAAGAACGGCCTGTTCGTGCTCCCCGGCTTCGCGAAGTTCGTCGTCGTCAAGAAGCCCGCCACCAAGGAGCGCCAGGGCATCAACCCGTTCACGAAGGAGCCGATGACCTTCAAGGCGAAGCCGGCGCGCAAGGTGCTGAAGGCTCGTCCGGTCAAGGCCGCGAAGGACGCTCTGTAAGAACGTCTCCGACTTTCCTCTCCCCGCTTCGATCAACGTTGGCGGGGAGAGGTTAACTTGGTGGCGGGATGGTCCGGCTCAATCGCATCTACACGAAGGCCGGCGACGGTGGTGACACCCGCCTGGTGGGAGGTCAGAAGGTCCGCAAGGACGCCCTCCGCATCGAGGCCTACGGCACCGTCGACGAACTGTCGGCGTGCATCGGCATCGCCCGGACGGTGCTGACGGCGCCCGGCGCGCCCGCCGAAGCCGATGGACTGGCGCGGGTGCTGACGCGCATCCAGAACGAGCTGTTCAACCTGGGAAGCGATCTGGCGACGATGCCCGCCGATCGGCACCCTAAGCAGCCGGTCATCGAACCGCGTCACGTCACCGCGCTCGAACGCGAGATCGACGCCTGGAACGAGACGCTGCCGGAGCTGCGCAGCTTCGTGCTCCCGGGCGGCGGCGCGGTCGCCTCGTACCTTCACCTCGCGCGCACGGTCTGCCGGCGCGCCGAGCGCTGCATCGTCCGCCTGCGCGACGCCGAACCGATCGGCGACCAATCACTTCCTTACGTCAACCGACTGTCGGACGCGCTGTTCGTGATGAGCCGACACGCGGCGCGCCTCTACGGCGAATCCGAACCGCTCTGGGAACCCGAGAAGACCTGAGCGGCTGGAGCACATCTCAGAAATAGCTGCACACCCGCGCTTCGCGCGGGAGCAGCTAGTACTCGAACGCGAGGCCGGCGTTCAGGTCGACGTGAAAGGTGAACTTCGTGAACGCGACAAGCGCGTTCGTGCCCAGCGTCAGCGCGAACGCCGGGCTGACGTTGTACATGATGCCCGCGCCGGCACCGACCAGGATCGGCCCCGCCGGCACCGTGTCCACGCAGGTGGTCATGCGGTTGGTGCCGCACACGGGATTCGACTCGAACGTGGCGACGTGTCTGATCGTGCCGACGCCCAGGTTGCCCGCGACGTACGTGCGAAAGTCGCCCTCGCCGAAGAAAAGGCTGGCCCGCGCGAGACCCGCGAACGCGTACGTCCCCGCCTTGCAGACGTTGTCGGACCCGCATCCACGATCGTTCGGATCGTTCGGGTCGGAGTGATAGTCGGTGGCGCCGCTGACCAGCTGCAGGCGCAGCTGCACCGACACCAGCAGATCCGGGCTGACGTAGTAGCCGACCTCGGGCGCGAAGTGCAGCAGCCGCGACATCTCGAAGCCGGGCGGGTTCACCTTGTTCTTCGTGGCGTTGATCTCGCCGGTTCCCGTCGTCCAGCCGAAACCGCTGCCCACGCCGAGACCGAAGAACAGGCTGGGGGCCTCCTCGGACGTCGGTTTCTTCTCGGGCGGCTTCTTGGGTTTGCGCGGGACCAGCGGCTGGCCGTTCGGTCCCAGCATCGAGATCTTCAGCGTCTTCGTCGACGATCCCTTGGTCGCGATGGGTGAGTCGTTGTCGCCGAGCGCCTCGATGAAGTAATCGACGACGCCGCCCTGGGTCGCCGACTGCGGGATCTCGGCGCTGTACTTGCCGCTGCCGGGTGGATCCTCCTGCATCTCCTTCTCGGCAAAATCGTCGGCGCCGTCGGCGCTGAACGACAGCACGACCTTCTTCGCGCCCAGGGCCGGATCGATGGTGGCCTTGATGGTGATCGGCGATCCCTGCGGTGACTCCGTGACGGGCTCGTGCTCGATCCCTTCGCCGGGCTTCGGCGGCTCTTTCTTTACCGCCGCCGCCGCCGCTTCCTTCTGTTGCGCGACGGCCTCGTCGTAAACCTCCTGCACCTCCGGCGTGGCGAGGATCTTGTCCAGCTTGATGTCGGCTTGGATGTCCAGCGCCTTCCTGAAGTACTTGATCGCTTCGTCCCGCTGCTTGAAGCCGGCGAACGTCACGATCCCCAGGTGCACGTAGGTCCGGGCGGTGACCGGGTGGTTGTCGAGCCCCGCCTGGCTGCAGGTGTCGACGGCGGCCCTGAGCAGCTTGCGCGCTTCTTCGAAGTTCAGGTTCTGGTACTCGTCGACCGCCTTCTTGTTGAGCTTGGTGACTTTCTCGACGGCGGCCGAGTCCTCGGCCTCCGCGTGGGCCCGCGTGGCTGAGGTCATCAGGACGGCTGCGGACAGCAGCACAGCCAAATAAAAGGGCACACGGCTCGCTTTCGAGCGGGTCATGACAGGCGGCGTGGCGGCGGGATTTCGCAAGCGCTGAGCGGTCTTGGCGGCGGTCGGCGTCAATGTATCACGGCCCGGCGGAAATCTCGCGGGTCCAGGGCACATCCGCGAGGGCGGCCGTATAATGTCGATATGATGTCCAAGTCCAGGCTGGTTCCGTGGCTGGGGTTCGGGGCAACGCTGGTCGGGGTGGCGTTCCTCTGGCACGGGGGCCCCTCCCGCATGCCGATCGATAAAACGCCGGTGTCGGGCGAGGCCGAGCTGGCAACCGACGCCGACCCGACGCGGCTGATCGTCGACTTCCGCGACGACGTGTCTGCTGAAACCCTCGCGAACAACGGCTTCACCGAGATCCCGATCAGCGACTACTCGGCGAACGACCGGATGTACCGCATCGAGTTCCCGAACGCCGCGGAGGCTGCCGCCGCGTTCGCCCGGCTCTCGCACGATCCCAGCGTCGAGACCGTCGACTACGAATCTTACGCGTCGATCTCGCCCGACGAGGAGACGCAGGAAGCGACGGCGGCTGGGCCCGGCGGCGGCTCGATGGAGGCCGAATGCGGGCCGTCAGCCCCCGGCAGCGGGTTCCCGAACGACGCCTGTTACAAGTACCAATGGCACATGCGCCAGCTGGGCATGCCGAACGCCTGGAAGCGCGGCAACGGCAAAGGCGTCATCGTCGCGGTCATCGACACGGGCGTCAGCAAGGTGGCGGACCTCGGCGAGACCAAGTTCGTCGACGGCTACAACTTCGTCTCCAACAACGCCAACGCGGCCGACGACCACGGCCACGGCACGCACGTCGCGGGAACAATCGCGGAGTCGACGAATAACAAGCTGGGCGTTGCCGGCGTCGCGTACGGCGCGAGCATCATGCCGATCAAGGTGCTGAGCGCGCGCGGCTCGGGCTCGGTCGCCGGCATCACGCAGGGCATCCGCTGGGCGGCCGACCACGGCGCCAACGTCATCAATATGAGCCTCGGCGGCCCGACCAAGATGGGCAGCATGGCCAACGCCGTGAAGTACGCCCGTGACAAGGGCGTCGTCATCATCGCCGCAGCCGGCAATGACGGCCGCGGGCGGGTCGGCTACCCGGCCGCTTACCCGGGCGTCGTCGCGGTCGCGGCCACGCAGTTCGACGAGAGCACGACCTTCTATTCGAACTGGGGCAAGGAGATCGACGTGGCGGCGCCGGGCGGCAACACCCGCGTCGACCAGAACGGCGACGGCAAGCCCGACGGTGTCCTCCAGCACACCATCGTGCCGGGCAACACGTCGCAGACCGACTACCTGTGGTTCATGGGGACGTCGATGGCGTCACCGCACGCCGCGGGCGTCGCCGCGTTGATCATGGGCGCGGGCGTGAAGAAGCCCGACGCTGTCGAGGAGATCCTGCTCGGCACGGCGCGGAAGCCCAAGGGCGAAAGCGCGACCGGCGGGCGCGTGGACGACCACTACGGCGCGGGCATCGTCAACGCAGACGCGGCGCTGGAGAAGGCGGTCAACGGCCGCGGGGCCGGTGAGCTGGGCCTGGCGGGCGCCGTGGCGTTGCTCGGCATCGCGCTGACGCGGCGGCGCGGGATCGCCATCGAGCGCCTGGGACCGGGGTTCGTGGCCGCGCTGATCGCGGGCTCGTCCGGTCTGTTCTTCCTGCCGGGCTTGCTGCCGCAGTCGTGGACGCACGTGCACGCGGTCGGCAACGTCCTGTCGAGCGGCGTCACTGACGCGGTCAGCGGCGCGATCGGTCCGAACCCGCTCGCGCTCAGCGCGGTGCTGCCGCTGGCGCTGACCGTGCTGCTGTACGGCGTCCGCAAGCTGCGTCCGGCGCTGGCCGGGTTTGGCTTCGGCGTGGCGGGCGCGCTCCTGTTCGCGGCGATCGCCGGGACGGTTGACGTCCGCTGGATGCCGAACGTCCTCGACCCGATCTGGCTCGCCGTGCACGCAGCGGTCGCCGGCGTGCTCGCGTCGGCGGTCCTGCGCAAGGCGTAAGACCCCTCGCCCTAACCCTCTCCCCGCTTCGCGGGGCGAGG
>DATMZL010000773.1:0-3458 GCA_035607075.1 Polyangia bacterium | reverse complement strand
CCCTTCCCGAACTTCGGGTGGGTCACGATCACGTTCTCGTGGTAGTGCTCGCGGAACTCGTAGGGTTTCGCGTTCTTATCGCTGTGCTTCGCGAAGAACTCGTCCCACGTCGGCTTCTTCATCATCGCGCGCTTCTTCGCGGCGATGGGCTCGGGGACGTCTTCCTCGACGTCACCCCGCGGCTTCCGGAACGAGTGCACGTCCCCGCAAGGGTTACACTGGACGCGTCGGATCTCGTCCTCGTACTTGGAGATGACGACGTGCGTGGTATCGCCCTTGCACTTGGGGCAATATGCCTCGACGTCTGAGCCGACCTCGTCGACCTCGTCTTCGAACATGAAGTCCATAAGGTGAGGACCTTTGAAGCCCGGCTACTAACACAGGTCCTTTAGGTCTGCAAGATTAAGAGAGAAATCCGACAACGTTCGCGGTACAAAGACGCGCGAAGCAGATGCGCTACTTCCAGGCGACGGTCGCGGAAAATCGGGCACTTGGGGGCGGCTATTTCGTTTTGAGCCTGTCCGGTTGTGCTTCGCTGGCAACGGCGAAACCTGGACAATTCGTAATGATTCGAGGGGCTTGGGGGCGCGACCCGCTGCTGCCTCGGGCCTTTTCTCTGATGTCGGTCGCAGGGGCCGCTGGAACGGCTGACGTGCTCGCGAAAACCGTCGGACGGGGTACGGCGCTGCTCGAGCGTACTTTGCCGGGCGCCGAGGTCGATGTGCTGGGACCGCTCGGAACCAGCTTCCCAGCGCCCGACGCCGAATGTGTCGATTTGCTCGTCGCCGGGGGCGTCGGCTTGCCGCCGCTTTACATGCAAGGCGAGCTCGCGGCGGCGCAAAAGCTCGTCGCGCGGTCGGAGATCCTCTACGGCGGACGCGGCACGAAGGACCTCGTGCTGCTGGAAGAGATGAAGTCGATGGGGCTGGCGCTGCATCTGACGACGGAGGACGGCACCGTCGGGACGAAGGGCCTGGTCACGCGCGTCGTCGAGGCGCGCCTCGACGCCCACCGCGGCAAGCGCGTGCGCGTGATGGGCTGCGGCCCGAACGCGATGCTCTGGGCTGTCGCGCGGATCGCGCGCGAACGCGAGATCCCGTGCTTCATCTCGCTCGAAGAGAACATGGCGTGCGGCATCGGCGTCTGCCTCGGCTGCGCGATCCCGGCGCGCTCGCGTCCGTACCGCTACGTGTGCAGCAACGGTCCGGTGTTCGACGCGGCCGACGTGCTCGACGTGAAATCGGCTGCGCCGCCGCCGTCCGAGTGTCCGGCGTGAGCGCTCCGTCGGTGAATCCCGCGTCGGTCAAGCTGGCGATCGAGACCGGCGGCGTCGCGTTTCGCAACCCCGTGCTCACGGCGTCGGGCACGTTCGGCTATGGGCGCGAGTTCGAAGGTCTGACGGATCTGCGCGCGCTGGGCGGTCTGGTAACGAAAGGGATCTCGCCGGCGCCTCGCTTCGGCAACGCCACACCGCGCATCTGCGAGACGGCGTCGGGCATGCTCAATTCGATCGGCCTCGAGAACGTCGGCGTCGAAGGCTTCGAGCGCGACAAGCTTCCCTACTTGCGCCAGTGCGGCACGCGCGTGCTGGTGAACTTCTTCGGTGCGACGTTCGACGAATACATCGCGTGCGGCGCAGGACTCGATCGCCTCGACGGCGTCGACGCGCTGGAGATGAACGTCTCGTGTCCGAACATCAAGGCGGGCGGCATCGAGTTCGGAACCGATCCACGCGTGCTCGCGGAACTGGTGCGCGCGTGCCGCGCCGTGATCAAGAAACCGCTCTGGATCAAGCTGACGCCCAACACGTCGGACATCGTCGCGCTGGCGCGCGCTTGCGCCGACGGCGGCGCTGACGGGCTTTCGATCATCAACACCATCACCGGAATGGCGATCGACGCGCGCACCCGCAGGCCGAAAATCGCGACGATCTTCGGGGGATTGTCGGGCCCGGCGATCAAGCCGATCGCGCTCCGCATGGTTTTTCAGGTGCACCGCGCCGGTGTGCCGCTCCCGATCTCCGGCATCGGCGGCATCCAGGACGCGACCGACGCGATCGAATTTTTCCTCGCCGGCGCGACGACCGTTCAGGTCGGGACGCAAAGCTTCGTCGACCCCGACGCGTCCGGGCACATCGTCCGCGATCTGCAGACGCGCCTCGCCGCCGATGGGATCAGCGACGTGCGCGAGCTGATCGGCGCGTTGCGGGTTTCCTGAAGCGAAAACGGCCTCGGGTTACGACGATTTAACTGCTTCGAAACTGCCTGGAAACATGGGAAAGGTAGCTTTAGTCCACCGCCCATGAAGAAGGTCGAAGCCATCATCAAGCCGTTCAAGCTGGATGACGTGAAAGATCGGCTGCGCGAAGTTGGCGTTCAGGGTATGACCGTCTACGAGGTCAAAGGGTTCGGGCGCACCGGTGGTAAAAAAGAGGTCTATCGCGGCTCGGCGTACGTCGTCGACTTCGTCCCGAAAGTCCGCATCGAAATCGTCGTCAAAGACGACATCGTCCGCGACGTCGTCGAAGCGATTACGTCGGTCGCCCGCACCGGGCGCATCGGCGACGGAAAAATCTTCGTCACGCCCGTCGAGGAAGCCATCCGCATCCGGACAGGCGAGCGGGCAGAAGACGCGCTCTAGCGCGGCGGCAGCGGCAAACGGTTCTGATTCGAGTAACCCAACAACACAACAACGCAACAGGGGAACGTCCATGACTCCAGCTGAGGTCCTGAAGCTTGCAGAAGAAAAGAAGGCGAAGATGGTCGATTTCAAGTTCATCGACCTCCTCGGCATCTGGCAGCACACGACGATGCCGATCTCGAAGCTCGAGGTGGGTACGTTCAAGGACGGGTACTTCTTCGACGGCAGCTCGATCCGCGGCTGGCAGCCGATCCACGCGTCCGACATGATCTTCATCCCCGACGCGAACTCGGCGGTCATCGATCCGTTCCTGAGCACGACGACGCTGTCGCTGACCTGCGACATTGTCGACGCGATCACCAAGCAGCCGTACCCGAAGGATCCGCGCACGATCGCCGCCAAGGCCGAGGCGTACCTCAAGTCGACTGGCATCGGCGACACGTCGTACTTCGGTCCCGAGCCCGAGTTCTTCATCTTCGACGAGGTCCGCTACTCGGAAGGCCCGAACCGCGCTAGCTACCTGGTCGACTCGGTCGAGGGCAACTGGAACAGCGATCGCGAAGAAAGCCCGAACCTCGGCTACAAGCCGGCCCACAAAGGCGGCTACTTCCCGGTTCCGCCGACCGACACGCTGACCGACCTCCGTACGGAGATGGCGCTGACCATGGAAGCGGTCGGCATCCCCGTCGAGGTGTTCCACCACGAGGTGGCGTCCGGTGGTCAGTGTGAGCTGTCGATGCGGTTCAATACGCTCAAGTCGATGGCCGACTGGACCATGTGGTACAAGTACATCGTCAAGAACGTCTCGCGTAAGCACG
>DATMZL010000872.1:0-15446 GCA_035607075.1 Polyangia bacterium | reverse complement strand
TGGACGATGACGTCCGAGGCGAACAAGCAGCTGTTCAAGGACACGGACGGCTTGGCGCCGCTGTTCAACCTTGTCGACCAGGGCACGCGGCCCGACGCCGACATCTCCACGAAGCACGCGCGCAAGGTGACGTTCACGCCGAACACGATCAACCTCGGCGTCACGCGCTTCACGCGCAACATCCCGGCGACGGCCGAGTTCACGGTGGCGCCCGAGGATCCGTCGGGCTTCTCGACGCCGACCCAGGTGCTGAACTTCCGCCGCCCCACCGCGACGGCGAACGAGAGCAAGGTCTCGAGCATCCTCAACACGAGCGGCCCCGTTCAAGACATCCCGGTGACGCTGGCGGGCTTGATGAGCGGCGCGGCCGGCCTGCACGAGCAGCGCGACCTCGTCGCTAACCCGGTTCCGACGGACGTCCGGAACGCGGGCCGCGATTTCATGTTCGGCGTGTTCCTGGCGCAGATCATCGACAACCAGGCGGGTCGCCTCGACGAGGGCGGCGCGCTGGGCGGCCCCGCGAACCTGGCGACGTTCCCGTTCACGCTCGGCATGAACGATCCGATGGCGCCCGGCTTCAACCGGAAGGTGTTCAACATCTTCGACGCCTGGGAGGTGTTCGCCGTCAACGGTCACCACAACGACTGCGACGGCGAGGCCAAGGCGTCCATCTACCGCGGCCAGGAGATCTTCAACTTCAACGAGTTCGTGATCAGCGGCGTTCCGGGCTTCACGGACCTGTCCGGGACGGAGACGCCGATCACCGGCACCTGCAGCACGTGCCACAACACGCCCAACGTCGGCGGCCATTCGGTCATCCGCATGATGGACATCGGCACGGCTGACGAACCGAACTGCAGCCCGGGGCTGCCGATCCTCGCGGTGACCAAGAAGACCGACCCGTCGGTGACGCGTCGGATCTGCGACATGGGCCGTGGTGGCAACGGCGTGTGGGCTGACCTCGCGAAGTTCCGCGTGCCGCCGCTGCGTGGCCTCGCCGCGCGGCCGCCGTACTTCCACGACGGCCAGGCGCGGAACATCCGGGCCGCCATCCGGTACCACGAGCAGCGCTTCAACATCGATCTCGGCCACGGGAAGCGGAAGGATCTGGAAGCGTTCCTGGGGGCTCTCTAGTTCAGGGCGGCGTTGGTGGGAAGCCCCCGCTCCCTGCCCACGGGAGCGGGGGCGTTTTCTTACCGGACGTGCAACCCCATGATTCCCGCGCGCGGAGACGACAAAGCGCTGGCGCTGGCTGAGGCCGCCCCGGCCTGGGTCCCAGGGACCCAGTTCAGCAACTACGAGATCGAATCGCTGCTCGCAACGGGCGGCATGGCGGAGGTCTGGCGCGCCAAGATGAAAGGCGTCGCCGGCTTCGAGAAGCGGGTGGTCATCAAGACGATGCTCACGTCGC
The DNA here is from genome assembly GCA_035607075.1 of Polyangia bacterium. Classification (GTDB taxonomy): domain Bacteria; phylum Myxococcota_A; class Polyangia; order Fen-1088; family Fen-1088; genus JADGRB01. The sequence goes on along the minus strand of DATMZL010000872.1, from coordinate 14,035 downwards.
TGCAAGACCGCACCGAGCTGGTCGACATGTTCGTCAGCGAGGCCTCGCTGGCCGCGCGGCTGAATCACCCCAACATCGTCGACGTGTTCGACTTCGGTCAGCTGGAAGGACGCTACTTCATCGCCATGTCGTACGTGCCCGGGCTGACGTTGAGGTCCGTGCACCGCCGCATGCTGATCCGGCACGAGCGGTTACCGCTGGCGGCGGCGCTGCACATCGTCCGGGACGTGTGCGAGGCGCTGCAGTACGTTCACGAGCTGGAGGACGGCAGTGGCGAGCTCGGGCTGATTCACCGCGATCTGAGCCCGGACAACATCATCATCTCCAGCAGCGGCACCGCCAAGTTGATCGACTTCGGCGCGGCGCGCGCCACGGCGCGCACGCCGCCGAGCCATTTGTTCGTCGGCCGCTATCGTTACGCGGCGCCCGAGCGCATCCGACACGAAGGCGAGGACTGCCGCAGCGACGTCTATTCGGTCGGTGTCGTGCTTTACGAATGCCTGACCGGCTTTCGACCGTTCAACGGTTCGGACGCGGAGGTCATGAAGGCGGTGACGACGGCGCGCGGGTGCGATCCGCGCGTGCGGGTCCCGTCACTGCCTGCGAACGTCGCCGAGCTGGTGAAGAAGGCCACCGCTTACGACCCGCGGGAGCGCTTCACCAGCGCGCGCCAGTTGGGCGCGGCGATCGCGCGCGCGTTGCTGCAGATCGGTGCCTCCAGCAAGGAGCATGACGTCACCGCGGCGCTGTCGGCGCTCCTGGAGGGCGAGGGCGAGGCGCGCGCGAGAGAGGCGGTTCCGGAGCCGGTCGATCCGTCGATCCCGTCTGATTCCGGCGCGGTGCTGGCGCTGTCCGAGCGGGAAATGCTGGAAGCGTCGGGGCCGATCCGCGTGCCGGACGCGCCGACGCACATTCCGGACGGCGACACCGAGCGGATCAGCCTGCCGCTGCCGCCCGAAGCCTTTCCGCCGCCGCGACCCGCGAGCGGTCCGGTCCGTCGTGTCACAGCCGCCAACCTGAGCGACGCGGTCCGCAAGGTCGCGGGCGTCGAACCGGAGCGAAATCCGTTGGAGCGCGCCGTCGAGCTCTTCGACCTCGGAATCGCGCTGCGCGCTCAGCACCGCTACGCCGAAGCGCTCGACGCGTGGAAGCAGGCGCTGGACCTCGCCCCCGAGAACCTTGTCTACCAGGCCAGCGTCCAGCGCCTCCGCGCCCAGCTCGGCGACCGTTAGCGCCTCAGTCGTCGCGCTTCTTCTCGAGCTTCGTCACGCGCGCCTTCAGATCGTCGACATCCTTCTCCAGCAGGTCGACGTGTTGGTGATGAAAGCGTTCGTGCCGCGATTGGTCGCGCGCTATCTGGCGCATGAACGTGCCGAGGTCGAGCAGCCCCTGCTCCACGCGATCCAGTCGCTGGTTGGTTCCGTCCAGGCGCTCGCCGACCCCATCAATTCGTTCCGTGAGGGAGGTTTCGAGGTGGTCGACGCGCTCCCCCAGTCGGTCCACGCGTTCGCCGACCACGACCACGCCGTCGCGTATCTGTTTCAAGATCTCGACAGTTAGCTCGTTCACGCCCACGTCTCCATGGTAGCGCGGCCGGGGAGGGTTGTCCGCCCCGGCCGCCGGTTGTTCTCACGCCGCCTGCGCCGCCGCGACGACCGCAGGCGCGCCCAGCGCTGCGTTCTCGGCCTTGCGCGCCTCGAGCAGCGTGCGGCGCACCTCCTGGACGATCTCGGGGTGCTCGGCGACGTACGCGCACGCCTTGTCGCGCCCCTGCGCGATCCGATCGCCCTTGTACGAGTAGAACGATCCGGACTTGTCGAACAAGCCGGCTGCCGTCGCGTGGTCGACGATCTCGCCCGGGACGTTGACGCCCACTCCGTAGAGCACGTCGAACTCCGCTTCCCGAAACGGCGGCGCGACCTTGTTCTTCACCACCTTCACGCGCGCGCGGTTGCCGACCACTTGCTCGCCGTTCTTGACGACGCCGATCTTGCGGATGTCCAGGCGCACCGACGCATAGAACTTCAGCGCGTTTCCGCCCGTCGTCGTCTCGGGGTTGCCGTACACGACGCCGATCTTCTGGCGCAGCTGGTTTATGAACACGACCGCCGTGTTGTTGCGCGCGGTCGCGGCGGTCAGCTTGCGCAGCGCCTGGCTCATCAGGCGCGCCTGCAATCCCATGTGTGCGTCGCCCATCTCGCCTTCGATCTCCGCCTTGGGCACCAGCGCCGCGACCGAATCGATGACGATCAGGTCGATGGCGCCGGTCCCGACCAGCTTGTCGGCGATCTCCAGCGCTTGCTCGCCGTGATCGGGCTGCGACACGAGCAGATCCTCGATCCGCACGCCGAGCTTGCGCGCGTAGCCGACGTCCAGCGCGTGCTCGGCGTCGATGAACGCACACACGCCGCCCGCGCGCTGGGCCTCGGCGATCGCGTGCAACGTCAGCGTCGTCTTGCCGGATGATTCAGGCCCGTAGATCTCGATGACGCGCCCGCGCGGCAGTCCGCCGACGCCGAGCGCGAGATCGAGGCCGACCGATCCCGTGGGGATCGTGCCGATCTCGGCGATCTCGCCGCCCGACAGCGGCATGATCGCGCCCTTGCCGAACTGCTTTTCGATGGCGGCGATCGCGGTGGCGACGGCCTTCAGTTTCTCTTTCATGCTGGACATGGTCACTCCTTTGGTCAGGTCGTTGGTTGATCGAGAACGCGGTACTGGAGGGCTTCGGCGAGGTGGCGGGTCGCGATCGCGCCGCTGGCCGACAGGTCGGCGATCGTGCGCGCCACGCGGCGGACGCGCGTGATGGCGCGCGCCGACAGTCCGAGGCGGCCGGCCGCGCGCTCGAGCAGCGCGTGTCCGGCGCCGTCGAGCGCGGCGACTCGCCGCAGCTCCGCCGACGACAGGCGCGCGTTCCAGCGGTGGCCGCGCGCCTGCTGCCGCTCGCGCGCCGCGACCACGCGCGTGCGGATAGCGGCGCTGGATTCGCCCGCCTCGGCGTGCGCGAGCTCGCGGTACGGCAGCGCCGGCACGTCGACGTGCAGGTCGATGCGATCGAGCAGCGGCCCCGAAAGCCGCGACCGGTAGGCGCCGATCGCGCCCGTCGAGCAGACGCAGGTGCGGACCGTGCTGCCCAGGTGGCCGCACGGACACGGATTCAGGGCGGCGATCAGCATGAAGTCCGCCGGGTAGGTGACGCCGCGGCGTACGCGCACGATCGTGACCGCGCGATCCTCCAGCGGCTGCCGCAGCATCTCCAGCACGTGGCGCGGAAACTCGAGCAGCTCGTCGAGAAACAGGACGCCGTTGTGCGCGAGCGAGATCTCGCCCGGGCGCACGGTCGGCCCACCGCCCACCAGACCCGCCGACGACACTGTGTGGTGGGGCGCGCGGAAGGGTCGCGCGCCCACCAGCGCCGATCCGCCCAGCAGGCCGGCGGTCGAGTACACCATCGTTGTCTCCAGCGCTTCGTCGAAGCTCAGCGGCGGCAGGATCCCGGGGAGCCGCGCGGCGAGCATCGTCTTGCCCGCGCCCGGCGGTCCGACGAACAAGAGGTTATGTCCGCCGGCAGCAGCGATCTCCAGCGCGCGGCGCGGGACCTCTTGCCCGCGCACGTCGGTCAGATCGGCGGCGCTGACCAGCGCCGGGCGGGCCTCCGCGGCGCCAGCGCGCGCCGTTTCCTCCCACGGCTGCCCCCGCAACAGCGCCACCAGCGCGGCGATGTTCGGCGGCGCGTGAACGTCGTGGCCGGCGACGACCGCCGCTTCGCTGGCGTTGTCGGGCGGGACGACGATGCGTCGCATGCCGCGGCCGCGCGCCCAGGCGGCGATGGGCAGCACGCCGCGCACCGACCGCAGCGTCCCGTCCAGCGCCAGCTCGCCGACGAACAGCGTGCCCTCCAGCGCGCTCGCGTCGACGACGCCGGCGGCGGCCAGCATCCCGACGGCGATCGGAACGTCGAAAGCGGCGCCGTCCTTGCGCAGGTCCGCGGGCGCCAGGTTGACGGTGATCCGCCGCGGCGGCAGCTTGAAGCCGCTGTTCTCGAGCGCACCGCGAATCCGCAAGCGCCCCTCGCGGATGCCCGCGTCAGCGAGCCCGACGATGCTGCAGCACGGGAGCCCGACCCCGATGTCGACCTCGACATCGATGGGCGCGGCCTCGATCCCGACCACCGCAGCGGACGCGACACGGACGAACATGCCGCGCTGCCTTTGCGAGCGCGATGCCAGCGCGACGCCCGCATTGCGCGCGGCGCCGCCGTTCGAACGTCGGCCGCCGCCCGGCCGGCCGTCCTACGGGCGGACGTCAGTACCTGAAAAACAGAGATAGCTGCACACCCGCGCTTCGCGCGGGGCAGCTAGAACGTCAGCCGCAGCCCGAAGCGCCCGTTGATCGGACGCTGGTACAGCAGCGCGTTGCCGTAGTTCGGGTTCTTGACGATCGGATTGCCGCCGATGTCCTTCGCGTACTTCAGATCCGCCGTCGTGCCGTTCACGATCGGGCCGGCCCAGCTGTACGTGTAGTTGTCGTCCGTCTGGACGACCGTCTGCTGGTTCATGATGTTGAAGACGTCGATGAACGCCTCCAGGTTCACCTTGGGCGACAGCTCGCGGCGGTAGGCGAGCTTGCCGTTCAGCTCGGTCACCGTCGGCGTCCGGCCGGCCGAGCCGCGCGGCAGCATCATGACCAGCTGTTGTCCCGGGACCAGGCCCGAGACGTAGTTCCGGGGCATGCCCGACCGCGCGGCAAACGACAGGCCAAACGTGAACGCGCCGCGCGCGCCGACCGGCAGCGTGTAGTACCCGTCGATGTGCGCGAGGTGGGGCCGGTCGTTCGGCAACGGACCGTTCTGGTTGGCGTACAAATCGGGCGAGTCGTAGGCGTTGTTGCCGTTGGGCGCGAAGTAGTTCTGCTCGGCCTGGTAGAGGCCGTCGTAGTTGCCGATCAGCCGCGAATACGTGTATGCGGCGCGCGCCAGCCACCGCTTCGCGAAGCGCTTGTTGACCGACAGCGTGATCGCGTCGTACGTGCGTTCCGGCTTGGGTGCCGTCGCCAAACCCTGCAGCGTCTTGTACCGGGCGTCGGCCGCGGCCGCCGCCGACTGCAGTGCGGGAAGCGCCGGATCGTCCGGCATCATGCGGGCCAGCTCGGCGTTCAGCGCCGCCTGGGTGTCGTCGCGGTACTTCGCGGCGCTGTCGAGCGCGGACTGCGGGACGTGGCCCGGGTTGGCGAGCACGAAGGTCAAGCTGGGATCCGCGGTCCCGTCCTCGATGATCGTCCCGAGCCAGCGGTGCTGGTAGTCGAGGCGCACGGTGAGGTCCTGGATGATCTCGCGCTCGGCGGTCGCCACGATCTCGTTGTGGTACTGGCCCGCCAGATCGGGCTGCACGGGGTAGTTCTGGCCGTTGTTGAAAAGGCCCGATCCCTGGGTCGCGTTGTCGGGCGGATGCGGGTTCATCTGCGTCGACATGGGCGGACGATTGCACGCTGCCCAGTCACCCGCGCCCGTCCAGTTGTAGGCGTTCGTGGTCGGGCACTCGGACAGCGGGATGCCATTGCGGGTCAGGATGCCCTCGCCGCCGAAGTAGCGCGCGGCGACGTTCAGCGGGATCGCCTCGAAGTAGCGGCCGAAGAAGACCGAGACCTTCGACCGGCCGTCCGCGCGCGGATCGAAGACGGCGCCGACGCGCGGGCTGAAGTTGGTGGCGTTCAGGAACGCGTTGCCGTGGAAGTCGTAGAGCTTCTGGAAGTCCACGCGGCCGCCGACGTTGACGGTCAGGTTACGCAGCCCTTGCGGGTTGTAGTTCTCCTGAAGGAAGAGCGAGTTGACGATGCTCTTGACCGACGCCTTGAGGTCGTCCTGGTAGTACGGGTCGTAGAGCAGATCGGTGGGCGGGTGCAGCGATCCCGGCGCGTAGTCCGACGGGTTCTGCCCCGGCGGCAGCGTGAACGTCGTCCAGGTGTTGTGGACGCCGTCCTGCGGGTAAAGCTGGATCAGCGCGCGCTTCCCTAGCGGACCCGAGTACCAGCGGTCCTGGTCGAGGAACACCCACTCGGGGTGCCAGCCGTACGCGATCTCGTGGTGCCCGCCCGCCTCGAACAGGTGCGTCGACTTCAGATCGAACATGATGCGCGATCCGTTGTCCTTCTTGATCGCGCCGAAACCACCCGTGTGGTAGTTGTCGACGGGGCAGGGCTGGAACGAGCCGGTCGGCTGGCATCCGGGCGCCATCTCCAGATCCCACAGGTTCGCGCCCCAGTACTCCAGCTGATTGCGCTCGTTGAGATCGCCGCTCGGCGAGCGCTGATAGAAGTACTCGGTGTGGAGGCCGAAGACGCCGTCGAGCTGCCAGTGATGGTCGAACAGCTTCGACGTCCAGTGGGCGGTGAAGTCGGCGTTGGACTTGGTCAGGCTCTCCTGCGCCCAGGCGGGGTTCGAGATGAACTCGATCCCGTTGAACGAGCGCATCTCGTCGTTGTAGCTGGGGCTGCCGAAGGCGGCCAACGTCAGGTGGTGCTCGGGGCGCGGGATGAAGTCCACAGTGGCGGCGTAGTAATACGTCTTGTGAGACTCGGGGATGCGCGCGCGCCAGCGGGGATCCTCGGCCTGGACCGGGAGGCCGTTCGCGTCGACCAGCGCGCCGCCCATGCCCATGTTCGCCGACTGGTCGAACTGCAACGGGTACAGCTGCCGGAACACGTGCGAGTTCTGAAAGCGCGGCGCGAAACCGGCCCAGAAGAACAGCTTGTCCTTGATGATCGGTCCGCCGACCTCGACGCCGATGCTGGTGTCGTAGTCGGGCTTGCGCACGAACCCGAGCGCACCGCCGATCGTCCTGACCGAGTTCGGGTCGCCCGACAACCAGTAGGGTGACCAGAACGTGAACGCGCTGCCGTGGAATTCGTTGGTGCCGGACTTGAGCACGCTGTTGATGACGCCGCCCATGCCGCCGCCCAGCGACGCCTGGTAGCCGCCCGCGGAGACGTCGACCTGCTGGAAGAACTCGAGCGGCAGGTTGGTGCCGCCGCTGATCGACGGCGTGCCCGCCTCGAGGTTGCCGTACTCGATGCCGGTGACGTTGACGCCGTTGACGATGTAGATGTTCTCGAGGCCGGTCGCGCCGCCAATCGAGACGTTGCCGCTCGGATCGACGAAAGCGCCGGGCGCGCGCTCGATGATGTCGCCGTAGGTGCGGTTGAGCGGGACGTTCTGCATGAAATCGGGGTCGAACTGCGCGCCGACGCGGGCGCTGCCGATGTCGACGGCGGGGGGCCTGCCGGTGATGACGTACTTCTCCTGCGCCTGCGCCTGGACCGCGCCTGCGATCTGCGCGTTGACGCGGACCATCTTGTCGGCCGATACCACGACGCCCGCCTGCTCGACGCCCGCGGCTGCGTTCGCGACGTAGAAGCGAATCACGTATGTGCCGACGGGGAGGCTGGTGAAGTGGTACTCGCCCTTGTCGTCGGTCAGCGTCGCGTCCTCGCCCTGCGGACCCTGCAAGACGACGGTGACGCCGCCGAGGGGCGTGTTGGTGTCGCGATCGGTGACCCGGCCCGTGACGCGGCCGGTGATCTCCTGCGCGCGGGCGATTCCACCCGCCGCGAGCAACAGCGCCGCCCCCAAGGCGAGTGCGGCACCACCACGAATGCGGTTCATCTGGCCTCTCTTTCGTTGCGTCGCTGGGTTCATGGCTTGATTGGCGGTCCGGCCGTCACGGCGCCGTGAAGGTCAGGGTCACGGGCGCTGGGATCATCTGATCGGCGAGGTTCTTCGTGGTCCCGTCGAGCGTGACGACGACGGTCGCGCCCGTCGGCCAGGCAGCGCCCATCGGCGGTTCGATCGCGTAGGTCGATCCGTCCAACGGATTGACGTCGGGGGTGAAAGCAACGCCGTTCACCGTGACGGTGATGTGGCCCGTCGGATCGGTCACGTTCGTGAACGCCAGGATCACGGCGTTGGTGTCCCCTGCCTTCGGGTCGGGCGGCAGCAGGACCGCTGTAAACGGCGCGGTGGAGAAGATCAGATTTCCGCCCAGCAGCGTTCCCGTGCCCGTGAACAGCGTGTGGCCGTCCTTGGCGCGGACGTTGTCCGCGGTCAACGTGATCGTGACCGTCGCCGAGGACGGGAAGGCGGGATCCGGCGCTCCGAACAGGCTGGGCCCGTCGGCCCAGAAGTTTCCGAAGTACATCGGACCGTAGGTCTTGTTGAAGATCAGCCCGTTCTTGTCGCCGGTCGCCGAATAGTGGGTGACCATCGGGAGGGGCGCCGCGTTGGCCGTGGCCGTCATGAGGTCGTCTCGGCCGGGCTTATCGCCGGGATCGAGCGGCGCCGTGTCGAGCAGGCGGTCGAACACGGCAACGACGGCGAGGACGTTGCTGAAGGGGTCGCAGTCCCACGTGCCCGTGTTGGGATCCATCATGTCGGCGTTGCAGGTGCACCAGTGCATGGCGGTCGCGAGCCGGCAGAGCGAGTCGGCGGGGAGGTTTGCGTCGTTCGTCCCACCGTCGGCCACGTCGGCCATCAAGCCGCTGGGATGGCAGGCGTCCCCGGTGGCCAGCGCCGTCGTGCACTCGGGCGTGTCGGGGGTGACGACGGTTGCCTTCGGGCCGCCCTGAACGATGACGTATTCGATCAGCTCGGGAGCGCCCGGTTTGACGCTCTGATTGGGCGTGCAGGCAGCGGCGCAAATGACCGCGCCCACCACTACGCGAAACAACCGATTCATACGCGCTCCTTTGAGCTGGGAAAAACGACGTTGGCGAACAGAAGGCGACAGCGTTGCGCTAAAGACACCACGCGTTGGCCGGCATCGTATCAGCGATGTTTAGATGTGTGAATTGCCGAACGCCTCGAAATTCGGCGGTTTGCGCCGACACTTGAGGCCAGCGCGCCAGGAAGTTGACGGAATCCGCGCGAGTTTACGGAATTCGGCCTGCCGCAGCCGCTCCACGACGTAAACATCTTTTCCGCCCGTAAACATCTTCGGATCTTTTCAGATAGCCGCGATCCCGCGCTTCGCGCGGGGGCGGCTAGTCCTTGGTGACGATGCCGAGCGTGTGGGCGCCGGCGCCCTTGCAGACGTCCATGATGCGGACGGCGCGCCCGTAGCTGGCGTCGTCGTCGATCTTGAAGAAGACGACCTTCTGGCGATCGTGCTGCAGGCGTTCCGCCACGCGTTCGGCGAGCGCTTCGGGCGGGACGGTCTCGCCGTTGAGGGTCAGGGCGTCGTGCTTGTCCAGCTCGACGACGATCGGGTTCTCGCCGGGCGGCTGCGGGATGTTCTCCATCTGCTTCTGCGGCACCTTGGCGACGATCTCCTTCAGCATCACCGGCGTCATCACCATGAAGATGATCAGCAGCACCAGCACGATGTCGATCAGCGGGGTGACATTGATTTCCCCCTGCGGCCCGCGCCGTCCCGTTCCGAGAGAGAACGCCATCAGTGCAGCTTCCCGCTCGGCTTCTGTTCGTCGGTGCCGATCTGGACGTCCTCGACGCCGGCCTTGTGGATCGCCTCCATCGCGGCGCGGGCGGTGCCGTAGCGGATACGGTGGTCGGCCTTCAGGTAGACGCCCTTCTCGGGATAGCGGCGGCGTTCCTCCTGGACCGACGCGGTCAGGCGCTCGATCGGGACCTTGTCGGCGTTGACGTAGACGTCGCCGCTCGAATTGATCGACACGATCAGGTCCTTGTTGTCGTCATTCTTGCGATCGTGGTGGCTGGTGATCGGCAGATCGACGCTGGCCCCGCGGACGATCATGGGCGTGATCACCATGAAGATGATCAACAGCACCAGCACGACGTCGACAAGCGGGGTCACGTTGATCTCGGCGCGCACCTGGCCCTTCGGCCGGCGCTTCGTCGCCAGACCCCTCCGCGCTGTCGCGTGCGACGTGCGCGCCGAAAACGGATGGCTGGGGCCGCCGGGGCCGTTGCCGGGATCGTTCACGCCGGATGGCCTCGCAAGATCGTGTCGACCAGCTCGGAGGCGGTCTCGTCGATGTCGATGGTGATGTCGTCGAGGCGCGCCGTGAAGTAGTTGTAGAACCAGACCGCGATGATCGCGACGCCGAGGCCGACGGCGGTCGTGACCAGCGCCTCCGCGATGCCGGCCGAGACGGTGCCGATGCCGCCGCCGCCCTTCGTCGGGTCGGCGAGCTTCTGGAACGCGGTGATGATGCCGCCGACGGTGCCGAAGAGGCCGACGAACGGCGCCGACGACGCGACGGTCGCCAGCACGGGCATCCCGCGGCGCAGCCCGGCCAGCTCACGCTCCTTGCTGCGTTCCATCGCGCGGTTGACGACCTCCGCGACCTCGAACGGCGCCGCGGCCGCGCCCGGGCGATCGACGCCGCGCGCGTACTCGGTCAGGCCCGCGCCGATCACGTTCGCGACCGGGCTGCCCGCGAACCGCTTGTCCAGCCCGACGGCCTCGCGCAGGCGGCCCGTGCCTTCGACCATCGGTGCGAGCGCCGCGATGTAGAGACGCGACTGCTTGCGCCCGCGCCAGAACGTCCGCAGGCGATCGCCCGTGATGGCGAGCGAGTAAAGCGACATCGCCACCAGCACCAGCACGACGCCGCGGGCGACCAGGCCCATCTCGTTCCACAGTCCGACAAGTGTGAAGTCCATGCGTCCGTCTCCGTGTTTCGGCGTGTTCCTACTCGGTCCTGAACTCGATGAGGTGCGAATAGCAGAAAGGGGCGGGCATCCCATTCACGAGGAACGGCCGAAAGCGGAACGTCTTGACGACGCGGAGCGCTTCCTCGTTGGCCAGTGAATCACTTGCCTGCTGGATCGTTGCCGTCGTGACGTTGCCGGTCGTCGACACGCAGATCTTCACGAGCACGCGATAAACCGCCCCTGGTTTCCGCAACAGCATGGGCATGACGCCCTTGTCGCCCGACATCCATTGCCCGCGGCCGACGTTCGGCATCAAGAACTTGGGCGCGGCCGGCGCCGTGCCGGTGCCGCCAGGGGTACCGCCGACGGTGCCGCCGACCGTTCCGCCGACGGTGCCGCCCACGGTTCCGCCCTTCACGCCGTCCTTCACACCGTCGGTTTCGTCGTGGTCCTGGACCTTCGGCTCCTCTTTCGGCTCCTCCGCCTTCGGGATCTCCCTGGGCTGCACGATCTCCTGCTTCAGCACGATCGGCTTCGGCTTGAAGGCGATCTTCTTCTTCGCGCTGCCGCCGCCGGCGGGCGGCGGGGGGGCGGGTGGCGGCGGCGGGGCCGCGGACAGGAACGTCACCTTGAGCAGCGGCGGCGACAGCTCCTCGACGTGCCAGAACGAATACGCGATGCCGACGGCGATCAGCGCGCCGTGAAAGACGATCGAGGCCGCGTACCACAGCGACTTGCGCCCGGTCCGCACCGGCGCGTCGGCTTGCGCGCGAAAAGCCTCGAACGCCATCGTCAGCTCTTCCCGGTCCGCTCGGCGCACGCGCGCTTCTGCCATTCGTTCGCGCGGTCGATCGCTTGCTGCCACGCCGCCGGTTCGGCGAAGAGGCCGAAAGACTTCTGCCGCCAGACCAGCGCCAGGTAGGTCAGCGCGTCGGCGTGGTGCGGGCGCAGCGCGACAGCTTTCTCGAGATGCGCGATCGCCTGATCGGCGAGGTCGACGCGGGCCTGACCGGTGATGTCGTCCGGCAACGCCGCGGGCGGCGGGAGCGGCGGCAGCAGCTCGGGCTGGTCGGATCTCCCGCGGCGCTTCGGCTGCGGCGCGGGCGCTTCGCCGTCGTCGGGGACGGGCGCGGCGCGCGGGCGCGGATCGTAGGCGGCCATGTCGGGACCGCCGCCGTGCGCCGCGAGGATCTGCCAGATGAACGTGCCGACGCCGTAATGCGCCTCGGCGTCGTTCGGCCGCAGCGCCGCCGCGCGCGTCGACCATTGCAGCGCCTCCCGCCACTTCCCCCACTTGTAATAGACCTCTTGCAGGCCGTGCACGACGTCGTAGTCGTTCGGCGCGCGCTGGTTGCGTTCGAGGAAAGTTTTCTCCAGCGTCGGAAAGTCGTCGGTGTCGAACCAGGTCTGGACGGTCAGCTGCTCGGCGCGCGGATCGGTGGGCGCCAGCTCGTGCAGACGCCGGAACGCCGTGAGCGCGCATTCGGCGGCGCGCCGGCTCTCCGGATCATGTCCGCCGGGCGCGATCAGCTGCCGGCAGGTGTAGCCCTTGTTCAACCACAGCGTCGGCAGGTTCGGGACCAGCGCCTCCGCCGCTTCGAACACGCTGACCGCCTCCTGGTAGCGGCCGCGCTTGTAAAGCTCGTTCGCCTCCTGAATCTTCTTGCGGCCGCGCACCTCGCTGCAACCGAGCGAGGCGACGGCGGCGATGACCAGCAGCGCGCGGCGCCTACTTGAGCTCGAAGATCTGCAGCTCATCGCCCCCTCGGGAGAAGCTCTTCCAGCGCTTGAGGACGACGAGAACATCGCCGCGAGTTCGCCAGGTGACGGGGCGGGGCGTGAACACCCGCCCGCGCAGCTTGCTGGTTCCATCGGCGGCATCGGTGCTGTAGACGTCCAGCATCGGCAGATCGGCCTTTTGCCGCTGTACGGCGTCCTTGTTGACGGGATCGACGGCGAGGCCGAACGTCAGATGGCCCGGCGTCGGGCCTTCCTCGACCAGCAGCGAACGCGGATCGTAAAGCTGGAACGGCACAGCGAGCGCGGCGGCGTGCTTCTTGCCCATCGCATCAACTACATCGACACCGCTGGCGTCCTCATTGAGCTCGACGAACAGCGACCGCCCCAGGTGCTCTTGCCGCAGCTGGCCGGTCTGCGCCCACCCGACGAGGTCGGCGATCGGTCCTTCCTTGTCGACCTTGCCCGTGATCGCGTCGACGATCGCCATCTTGGACGGCGCGCGTACGTCGCCCTTCTTGTCGTACTCGCCCGCCCGCTCGCTGAACACGCGCGTGTAGCCGTCGTAAAAACCGATGAACCGCACGCCCGGCGGCTTCATCTCGCCGGCGACGTCGACCTTGTGGACGCGGGGCTTGCCGGCGGGCGCCAGCGTCGTGACGTCGTAGGGCGCGACAGTGAACGTGGCCTCTGCGCCCTTCGCGCCGAGCTTGCGCGTGAACGCCACCAGCAGGCGCGCGCGCGCCGTCCCGTCCGCGGGCGGACGGCCGAACGCGGTCGCGGGGCCGACCTTGCCGCCAGGTTTGCCGGCGGCGTCGAAGCGGAACGCGTAAAGCGGCGCCAGCTCGTCGGGCTTCTCGCGCCCCACGATGACGACGCCGGCGTTACCGGACAGCAGCTCCATGTCGACAGGGACCAGGCCCTGGCCCTTGCCGGGCAGGTCGAAGCCGCTCAGGACCTTACCCGTCGCGACGTCGTACACCTCCACCTTCGCGAACGTGGCGTTGTCGGTGCGAATCACGGCGAGGCGCTTTCCCTCCGCGTCGATCGCGAACACGTCGTCGAAGTAGCCCTCGCCGGTCGGCGGCTTCAGCGTGTGGCGTGGTTCGAGCTGCTTGGGCGCCGCCGGCTTGGCCGACGCGGCTGCCGGCACCGACAGCGCGGTCGCGATCGCCAGCAGAGCCGAAAGGGTCATCGCCAGGCGGGGCATCGCCCGCACATTCACATGAATTAAACGCCGGCGCGAGCGAGGAACGCGTCGATCTGTGCTCGCGCTTCAGGGCTGGGATCGATGAATTTCACGCCCATCCGCAGCTCTTCCGGCCCGGCCGCGGAGACGATTTCACCCGAGATCGCGATCGCCGTCTTGTCGCCCGGCAGCGTGAACGTGAGGTTCACGACCGTCCCCACCGGCAGCGGAATCGTGTGCTCGAGGCGCAGGCCACCGCGCGAGAGATTCCCGGCGCGGCGGAAATACCGTTCGGACCCGGTCGTCTCCTCGACCCACATCTCGATCGGGATTCTCGGGCCTCCCCGGCGCTCTTCCGCGGGCTGCGACATGGCTGAAGATGTTACACCAAAGCGGAATTCCACCCAAAATCCGGGCCGAGCTACAGACCAATCTGGATGAGGTGGACCAGCGCCTGATCGTCGGTGAAGCGGCGGGCGAGC
>DATMZL010001406.1:0-5985 GCA_035607075.1 Polyangia bacterium | reverse complement strand
CCGCAGGATCGACCATGAACGAGTACGAACGAATCGGCACCGGTTACGCTCGGAATCGGCGCGCCGATCGGAGGCTGACGGCTGCGATTGCTGCTGCTCTCGATGGCAACAGGAACGTGCTCAACGTCGGCGCCGGCGCGGGGTCGTACGAGCCGTCTGGACTGGCCGCGGTCGCCGTCGAGCCCGCGGCGACGATGATCGCGCAGCGTCCGCGCGGGAGCGCGCCTTGTGTACGTGCACGCGCCGAGGCCCTTCCTTTCGGCGATCAGACTTTCGATGCGGGCCTCGCCGTGTTGACGTTGCATCATTGGTCGGATTGGCAGGCCGGTCTCGGTGAGCTCGCCCGTGTCGTGTGTCGGAAGGTTGTGCTCTTCACCTGGGATCCTGACAGCGAAGGGTTTTGGCTGCGGGACTATCTGCCGGAGATGCTGGCGAAGGACCGGCGACGGTTTCCCAAACTCGACGATCTGCGGACGGTCCTTGGTGACGTGCGCGTCCAGCGCGTTCCGATCCCGCACGACTGCACGGACGGATTTCTCGGCGCGTACTGGCGCCGGCCCGACGCGTACCTCGACCCGTCGATTCGCCACAGCATCTCGAGCCTCGCGCGCGAGGAGTTCGCGGCCGGGATCGCCCGGCTCGCGGCCGATCTGGAGAGCGGCGCATGGGCGCGCAGGCACGGTCACGTGCTCGGAGCCGCGGAGCTCGACATCGGTTACTGCCTGGTCATCGCGAACGTCGGCCGCCGCGGGTCGCTTGATTGACGGTGCCTGTTCAGCGACGATGCGCGCCTTGCGGCGCAGCGTCCAGGTGGCTGTGTTCGGGGTGCTCCTCGCCACGTCGGCGTCGTCGGCGGTGCGCGCCGCGGAACGGTGTCCGGCGGGCGCGGGCGGCGGCCCGACGTTGGCGGCGATCGATCCCGAGCAGCGCCTTCGCTTCATCGACGAGCACCTCGCGCGCACCGCCCACCGGGCGCAGCTCTGGACGTGGGGCTGGGGCATCGGAATCGGCGTCGCGACCGTCGGCAACGTCATTCCTTTGCTGTTCGTCGCGCCGGAGGACCGGATCGACTGGTATGTCGGCGCGGCGACGACGGTCGTCGGTATCGTGCCGCTGCTGATCGCGCCGCTCGACGTCATCGGAGACTCGCGGGCGCTGACCGCGCGGCTCGCGCTGCGCGGCCCGGCCGACGACGTCTGCGCGTTGCTCGCGGACGCGGAGGGCAAGCTGGTCCGCGACGCGAAGAACCAGGCCGACGGCCAGCGCTGGTGGCTGCACGTCGGCAACGTCCTCCTCAACACCGGCGTCGGCGCGTTTCTCGCTCTCGGCTACCACCATTGGGCGGCCGGCGCCTTCAACGCGATCCTCGGCACGGCGATCGGCGAGGCGATCATTCTCACCCAGCCCACCTCCAGCATCGACGACCTGCGCACGTACCAGACCGGCGCGCTCGGTCCGACAGCGAAGCCGATGGCGCTCGTGTACCGCGCGACCTTCTAGCGCCCGAGCAACGAAATCAGCGCCCCCGCCACGACGACCACGAGGGCGATGAAGAGCCCGAGCTTGCGCTTGTTGGATGATCCTGACGGGTCGCCGCCGTCCAGGACGGCGGCAACCCGATCGACGTCGACCTTCGCGCGCAGCGTCCAGCTGTGGCGAGGTCTGCCCTCGTGCGGATCCGTGCGATGAACCGCGCGCGTGGAGAGATCGATCTTGTTGGCGTCGCCGTGACCGATCGCGACGGCGAGCCACGTGCTCGGGCCGAATGCGACGACGCCGGGCGTCTCGGGCTCGCCGTACACCAGGTTCCCCACCTCACGAGTGCCGGCAGCGTCGAACATCAGGATCCGCCCGTCCTCGACCCGCGCCGCGACGAAGCACCCATCCTCGCTGGCGCTCACCGAGTCGAGCCTGTGTGCACCGGTCCCGATGAACGGGGACAAGGCGGCGTTCGTGGGATCGACCTTGTCGATGCCACCCGCCCGCGCCTGAACCGTCGCGATGAAATGGCCCGAAGCGCTCCACGCGGCGCCCGCGAACGGACCCGACGCTTTCGACGCGCCGGCCAGCGCCCCGGTCGGGGTGTCGAAGATCTGCGCGGTCCCTAGCTCGGTGCAAACAAGCAGCTTCCTGCCGTCGGCGGAGAGCGCGGCGGCGGAGACCCGCTCCACGTCGAGGTCGCGCCGCTCGCCGCCGTGAAAGAGCGTCGCCTTGGGGCCGTACACGCAGACGCGGCCGCCCGCGGCGACCACACCGCGGCCGGCGTTCGTCGACCACTCGTTCACGCGGGCGCCGCGCGCGTCGAGCTCGCGCAACAGGCCGCGGGACGAGAGGGCGAACAGGTGCCCGGCGTCGATGGCGATCGACACGATGTGGCCGTCGAGCTCTGACGTGAACAGCGGCTCCTCGCTGTCGCCGTCGTACACGAGCAACAGCGATCCCTCGGCCGTCGCGAGGAGTCGCCCGTCCGGCGCGTACGCAAGGGGAGGGTAGGGCATGCGCGAGCGCGCAAATTGTCGTCGATCGCCCGCTGTTTGGCCAGGTCCGGTCCCTTCACGCGCGCTTGGCCAGCACCGATCGCAACAGGTCGGCGAGCCGCCGCCGGACGGGGACAAGCGCCGGTCGAACGTCGTCCAGTCGCGCGCGCCAGGCGAGCCCGAGCGCCGACGCTGTCAGCACCGGCCCGCGCTTCACGTCTCCGAGATACCAGCGCGCGATCGTGGGCAGGACGCCCGCAAAGCCGGCGCGCACCGCCGCCGCGACCTGCGGGAACGTCTCGCAGCGCAATCGCGCGGGCCCGAGGGAAGCGAGCAGGGGCGCCAGCGCCGGCTCTCCGGTCGCCACCGCGAGCGGCGGACGGTGCTCGCCGCGCGGCGAGAACAGAGCGTATTCGAGCGTCCCGATGCGCGTGGCCTTGAGCCCGCCGGACGGGGCGTCGGACAATCGCACGACGCCGGCGTCGATCGTGCCGTCGGCGAGCTCCGCGACGATCTCGGCCGTGGAGCGCGCGCCGACGTCGACCTGCACATCGGGAAGCTCGCGCGCGATGGGCGCGATCAGCCAGTGGATGGCGCTGTCGCCTGCGCCGAGCGCGATCGCGAGCGGGCCGGCGTCGGCACGGCTGACGTCGTCGAGCCCGCGGTGGAAGTCGCGCGCGAGACACGCGAGCCGTGCGCCGGCGGGGCTCGGCACGCGCGGGCCCTGGGTGCCTCTCTCGAACAGGGCGACGCCGAGCGCGCGCTCGAGCTCGCCCACCTGGCGTGAGAGCTGCGATTGTCGCACCGGCTGTCCGGGCGCGGCGCGTGCGATGCCGCCGGCTTCGACGACGGCGAGGAACGACGCCAACCTGTCGAGAGAGAGGCCTTTGCCTGCCATGACTCGATAGTAAT
Organism: Polyangia bacterium; assembly: GCA_035607075.1. Taxonomy (GTDB): domain Bacteria; phylum Myxococcota_A; class Polyangia; order Fen-1088; family Fen-1088; genus JADGRB01. The sequence goes on along the minus strand of DATMZL010001406.1, from coordinate 2,596 downwards.
GGATATGGCATTTCCATGCATAGCACCAAGGTCTTCGGTCGCCGACACTTCTGAACATGGGCATTCCGGTCTTTTTCAGCGAACACATGGTGGCCAGGAGCGATTCGTTCTCGCCGAGCGCGGGCAAGCCCCGGCAGGTCGTCGCGTCATGGCGCGCCCTCGGCGTCGCGCTCGACTGGAATGAGCCCGAGCCGGCGACGCCGGAAGAGCTCAAGCGCGCGCACGACGCGGCGTTCGTCGACGACGTGCTCGCGTGCCGCCGGGCGAACGGCTTCGGAGATCGCTCCCCCGACGTGGCGCGCGCATTGCCCTTCACGACCGGCGCGATGCTGTCGGCGGCGCGCTACGTCCTGCGCGCGAAAGCACCTGTCGCGGCAGCGCCCTGTTCGGGTTTCCATCACGCGCGCTGGGCATCGGCAGCCGGGTTTTGCACGTTCAACGGGCTGATGGTGACCGCGTGCAACCTGCGACACGACGGCACCGCGCGACGCGTGGGCATCGTCGACTGCGACACGCACTATGGCGACGGCACCGATCAGATCCTCGGCGTGCTGCCGGAAACTTCGTTCGTCGAGCACTGGACGGCCGGCGCGCGCTTTCACGACCGCGCTCACGTGCCGGAGTTCTTCGCCGAGCTCGCGTCAGCCCTTCGCCGCATGCGCGGCTGCGACGTGGTGCTCTACCAGGCCGGCGCAGACCCGCACGTCAACGACCCCCTCGGCGGATGGCTCACGACCGAAGAGCTCCGCCGTCGTGACGCGGTCGTCTTCGAAGCGCTCGCCGAGATGGGCGTGCCGGTCGTGTGGAACCTCGCCGGCGGCTACCAGCGCGCGCCCGACGGCAGCATCCCCGCGGTGCTGGAGATCCACGACAACACGATGCGGGAGTGCGCGCGCGTGTTCGGCCGCGCGCCGGCCGGCCGCTGAGTCGCGTTCATCGAAGCCGAGCGCTCTCCCCATCGCTGTCGAAGAACAGGCTCTCCTCGCCGTTTTCAACCACGCAGTCCGCTTGATACCATCCTTCGCATGCCGACGATGGTTCGCTTACGGCGATGTCTTCTTGCCGCCGCCTGTCTGGGGGCGATTCCCGCCGCGCAGGCCGCGAGTGACGCGAAGCCGGCGGTGCCGCCGGACGGATATTGGATCGTGGCGACATCGGAGGGAGACGCTGGTCTGGTCGGCGGGGCGTTTCACTTTCGCAAGGACGGCTGGGATTTCTTCGCGGCCAAGGGCGACGTCAAGCGGGTGGACTCGCGCTGGACGCGCGACGGGCACGGCTGGGCGGAGGACGTCCCAGCGAAAGGTCGGCTCTCGCTCGAGCAGCGGGAAAAGGAGCTGGCCCTGTCGTTCGGGGGAGGGCGCGCGAAGGCGCGCCTGCAGCCGGCGCCCGCCGCGCGCGCCGCCCAGCTCGCGCGCGCGCTGGCTGCGGTCCCGGCACCGGAGGAAGCCTGCCGTCGCGCCGAGGCCTGCTGCAAGAAAGGGATGCCGCTCCTGGGGTCGACGTGTGACGTCGCCGATCAGCTCGGAGACCGGTCGACGTCCACGTGCATGAACACCGTGAAGGGCATGCAGATGCTGCTCACGGAGAAAAAGATCCCGCTCCCATTCGAGTGCAAGTAGTTGAACGATCTGGTCTACGCGATCCCGTTCTTCTTCGTCCTCATGGGCGTGGAGGCGCTGGTCAATCGGGCGCGCTTCGGCGCGACCCGCTACCGCCTGGTCGATTCGATCGCGAACCTCGGTTGCGGCGTCGGGCAGCAGCTGCTGCGGGTCTTCCTCGGCGCCGTCGGCGTCGTCGGCTACGCGTGGGTCTACGATCGCTTCCGACTCGCCACGATCCCGTCCCGCTCGGTGCTCGCGTGGGTGGCGCTGTTCCTCGGCGTGGACCTCTCGTACTACGCCTTTCACCGGGTGAGCCACCGCGTGGGCTTCATGTGGGCGGCGCACGTCGTCCACCACCAGAGCGAGGAGTACAACCTCTCGGTCGCGCTCCGACAGAGCTGGCTGGATCAGCTCGTCGAGTGGATCTTCTACACGCCGTTCGCGCTGCTCGGCTTCCCGCCAGCGATGTTCGCCGCCGTGTGGGGCGTGAACACGCTGTACGCGTTCTGGCCGCACACGCGCGCGATCGGGCGCCTGGGGCCTTTTGAGTGGATCTTCAATACGCCCTCGGCGCATCGGGTCCACCACGCCGTGAACCCGCGCTACATCGACAAGAACTACGCGAGCATGTTCATCATCTGGGACCGGCTGTTCGGAACGTACGAGCGCGAGCGCGAGGAGCCGGTCTTCGGAACGTTGAAGCGGCTGCCCGGGACGAGCCCGCTGCACGCCAACGTCGAGCCATGGCGCGATCTCGCCGCGTCGGCACGCGCGGCGCGCGACCGCGACGCGAAGCTGCGCGTCTGGTTCGGCCCACCGGCGTCGACGTACGCGGCCGTCGTCGAAGCGCGCGCGCCCGTGGCCCCGCCACGTGTGCCGCGCGGACAGGCCATCGGGTTCGCCGCTGCCTTCGCGCTGCTGGTCGCCGCGACCGTCGGTTACCTGTACGTCGCAGGGTCCCTGTCGCTGCCGGCGCGCGCGGGCGGCGCGGTCGG
>DATMZL010001090.1:0-2905 GCA_035607075.1 Polyangia bacterium | reverse complement strand
GAGGCCGACGCTTGGGTGAAATACGAGGGCGAGGTGACGGTGCCGGCGCTGATCGACGCGCTCGCGCGCGGCGAGCGCCCGGCGGGCGTCGTGCGCGGCGCCGAGGTGCCCGCGCTGGACGCGTTGCCGCCGCCGGCCTGGGACCGGGTCGACCTGGCGGCATACGCGCGCTTCCACGCGCGCGTCGTCGAGCGGCTGGGGCGGGGGCACTGGGCGTTCCCGATCGACGGCCGCACGCTGCCGATGGTGACGTCGCGCGGTTGCCCGTTCCGCTGCGCGCACTGCAGCTCGAACCCCGGTCTCGTGGACGGGGCGCCGAAGACGCAGCGCCGGCTGTCGCCAGAGCGTCTGCGCGCCAACTTGCAAGCGCTGGCACGCGTTCACGGCGCGACGCGCGTGACGATCCTCGACGAGCTGGTCAACGTCAACGAGCGCCACTTCGATGCGCTGCTGGACGAGATCGCGGCCCTCGACCTGCGCCTCGAGATCCCGAACGGCATGCGCGCCGATTACCTCGAGCCGCGGCACTTCGCGCAGATGAAGGGCCGCGTCACGACCGTCAGCGTCAGCGCGGAGAGCGGCGTGCAGCGTGTGGTCAGCGACGTCGTCGGCAAGCAGCTGGATCTCGCGGCGATCACGCGCGCCGCCGAGAGCGCCCACGCCGCGGGCGTGCCGCTGATGGTCCACTTCATGATCGGTCTGCCCGGCGAGACGGCCGAGGAGGTGAACGCGACGCTCGCGTACGCGATGGACCTGCACGAGCGCTTCGGCGCCTGGCCCGCGGTGCAGTACGCGACGCCGTTGCCGGGCACGGCCCTGGCACGCGGGCGATCGCTGCCGCAGATCGACGACTGGGGGCCGCGCTTTCAGACCGCGCCCAGCCAGCCTGACGCGGTCGTGTCGCCCGAAGTGCTGCGCAAGTTCAAGTGGACGTTCGACCAGCGCCTGGCCGCGTCGCAGGGGCCGCAGAAGCTGATCATGAACGTGACCTACGTGTGCAACAACCACTGCACCTTCTGCGCGGTCGGCACGCGCACGCAGATCCACGGGCACCCGCAGCGGCAGCGCGAGCACCTCGACAAGTACCGGCGCCTCGGTGTGCGCATGGTCGACTTCGATGGCGGCGAGCCGACGCTGAACCCGGAGCTGATCCCGCTGATCCGGTACGCGCGCGCCATCGGCTTCGAGCGCGTGCATGTCACCAGCAACGGGCGCCTCTGCTATTACCCCGACTACGCGCGCTCTCTCGTGGGCTCCGGCCTGAGCACGCTGCTGTTCAGCGTCCACGGACCCGACGCGCAGACGCACGCGCAGCAGGTCGGCGTCGCCGAGGCGTTCGATCAGACGATCGGCGGCATCCGCAACTGCGTCGCCGCCGCGCCAGCGGGCGTCGAGCTGGGCATGAACATCACGCTGACGAAAGGCAACGTCGACAAGCTGGGCGCGGTCGTCCAGCTGGCGTGGGATCTCGGCCTGAGGTGGTTCAACGTCCAGTTCTTGACGCCGTTCGGGCGGGCGACGAAGTACGTCGCGCCCGATACAGCTCACGCCGCGCAGCGCGCGCGCGAGGTGATCGACGGGTGGTCGGGCCGGATGAAGATCCAGCTCATCAACCTGCCGTTCTGCTTTCTGCCCGGCTACGAGACGTACATGACCGGCGATCTGCAGAAGCTGGAGCGTCACATGGTGTTCGTGAACAACGAATCCGTGAACCTCGCCGGCTACCTCGCGGAGCGCCGCGTCCGCAAGCCCGTCTGCGAGCCCTGCCCGCACGCCGTCTTCTGCGGCGGCTTCTACGAGCTGGACAACGTTCCGGAACCTCCCTGGCTGATCTCGGCGTCGGATTTGGTCCGGCCGGTGATCTGAACGCGCAACGGGGCGGCGGACCCCTCACCCTGACCCTCTCCCCGCTCCGCGGGGCGAGGGCAAACAGCCGCAGGGGCTTGCAGCCGGCCCGTCCGATCCGATCCGATCCGATCCCCTCGCCCCGCGAAGCGGGGAGAGGGCTAGGGGGGCTAGGGTGAGGGGTCTGCCGCTCGGCCGCGCGCCTCGATGAACTCCGCCTCTCCGTACCGCGCCAAATAATCCGGGCGAATTCCCCGGCAGATCTCCCGATACTCGCAGCCCTCGCACACACCGACGTAGCGGCTGCCGCCGAGGGCCGAACCGCGGAGCTCGAACTCGGCGTCGGGGGTGAGGACCCAGACGCGGTCGCCCTGGCCGGGATCGAGGGCGTGGGGCGCGTCGTCGCCCAGCAGGCAGCGCGGGACGTGCAGTGAGCGGACCTCCATCGCGTTCGCGCGCGCCCAGGCGAACGCCTGCCGCATCACCGGCACGACCTCGGTCATGCGCGGCATCGAATGGACGTTGTCGCGGTTGCCGTCGGTGAGCGACACGAACCACAGGTGCGCCTCGCGCACGCCGCGCGCGCGCAGCCACGCCAGCGCGTCCGGTAACTTGCGGTAGATGTCGGTCTTCAGGATGACGTCCGCGACCGGCGCCAGCCCGCGCGCGACCAGCGCCTCGAGACCGCCGACCATCGCCGGGTAGGCGCCCTCGCGCTGTACGAGCGCATCGTACGCGTCGGGATCGTGCGTGTGGATCGAGACGTGAAACCGCGTCACGCCCGCCGCGACCAGCGTCTCGACGTTCGGTCCGTGCGCGAACAGGAGGCCGTTGCTCTGCACCTTGATGTCGCGGTAGCCGGCGTCGCGCGCCGCCCGCACCAGCCCGACCAGGTCGGGGCGGATGGTCGGCTCGCCGCCCGTGAACGAGACCGCGTCATATCCGCGACGCCGCCCCTCGCCGAGCGCGCGCAGCACGTCGGCGGTCGACAGCGCGCGCCGCCGCATCTCGGGGGTGATCGTGCAGTAGTCGCACGCCAGGTTGCAGTCGTAGCCGAGGA
>DATMZL010000579.1:0-6150 GCA_035607075.1 Polyangia bacterium | reverse complement strand
GGCAGACGTCGGCGGTGGCTTCAACGGCGATTTCGGACTGGTCCACACGATGGTGAGGACGCTCGTCGATTTCGTCGACATCAACGGTGACGGCTTGCCGGATCAAGCGATGAAGCCGCCCGGCTCGCAGTTCATCCACGTCAAGTTGAACCTCGGTAACGGCTTCGACGTCGAGAAGCGCGTCCCGGTGACGCCCTGGAGCTCGGTGGGGGCGCCCGACGGCTTGCCCGACGGCTTCGCGAAGTTCCAGCTGGGTGCCCCCGACGACTCTCTCGGGTACTCGGTGAGCCGGGGCACGTCGAAGACCGTGGGCGGGTCGGTATCGATACCTTGTGTTGGCATCGTCGCTTGCACGTTCAGCGGATCGCTGACGAGCACTTCGTCGAGTTCGAACGAAACGATGGCATTCGAAGACATCGACGGCGACGGCAAGGTCGATCAGGTGCTGAAGGGCGACGGCAACGCGAACGTCTTCGCCCGGCTGAACCTGACGGGCAAGACGAACCTGCTGAAGCACGTGACGAGGCCCCTTGGTGGCAGCTTCGACCTCGACTACGAGCGCATGGGAAATCGCCGGGCTACTGTCGCCGCCACGGTCCAGGACAATCCGGCGAATCAGTGGGCGCTCGCCCAGGTCACGCTGAACGACGGCCGTTCCAACGCGTACATCGACACGTTCGAGTACGGCGTCGTGATCGATCGAGCAGATCTGCCCAGCGCCTTCTACGATCGCGCGGAACGCGAGAACTACGGTTATGCGCGCGTTGCGGTCATTCACGGCCTTCCGAACGGGTCCGGCGGTTTCACGGGCGGCGACGGCTCTCGGGTCGAGCGCTGGTTCGAGAACCAGGATTTTTATCGCAAGGGGATGCTGCGGGCCAAATTCGAGGAGGACCACACCGGGTTGATCTTCCGAGGCCTGATCATCAAGCACAAGGATCCGAAGGACGTGACTCCGACACCTCTTCTCAGGACCGGGATCTTCTTCCCGTCAGAGACCGATCGCTTCACCCTGTTCTACGAGCTCGCGATCAGGAACGCGCACGGAGAGCAGCTCAACGGCGGAGACGGCGCGGTCAAGTCCAAACACGAAGCCAGGATGTTCAACGCGAACGGCGATCTCACGTTCCTGTTCGATGATGGCGATCAGCGAACCGCCGACGACAACCTTCGCTACACGATCGTCTACACCGACGAGGCCAGCACGCACATCACGCGGCCAACCTCGATACAGGCAGACGCGGCGACGACCGGCCAGGTGTTCCGCAAGAGGACGGCTACCTACGAGCCTCTGACCGGGACGCTGAAGACGCTGACGAACATCGTCACGGGCGGTGTGGTTCCGGGATCCGGAATGCCCGGTATGCCGTGGAACCAGGCGTCGGCGATCTACAACTTCACCTACGACGTCTTCGGGAACCTCAAGACGTCCGCCGATCCGACGGGATACCAGCTCCAGTACACGTACGATACGACCGCGCAGACGTATCGGACCCGCGTCGACGATCTGACGTTCGGTTACTTCTCGACCGCGAGCTACGACCTGCGCTTCGGCTCCGTCCTGTCATCGAATGACGTCAACGGGCAACCAGAAAGCTTCACGTACGATGCGTTTGGTCGGCTCTGCACCGTGAAAGGACCCGACGATCAAGCTGCGAGCGAGCCGACCATCGGCATGAACTACAGTGTCTTTCCGCTTTCATGCCCGAACGGGCCGCAGGCGGGCTCATCTTTCCCAGCCTACGCGGTGACGCGTCACAAGGACCTCCAGCACGCGGGCGATCCGATCACGACCGTCACTTTCATCGATGGCCTCGGTCGCGTGATCCAAACGAAGAAGGATCTCGACTGCGACCCCGCGGGTACCCAGTTCCCCCAGCGACCGATCTGCGGCGGTGCGGCCGCTCAACAAACAGGAATGGCCGTGAGCGGGCAAGTCTTGTTCGATACGCGCGGCCGAATCTTCAGCCAGGCGCAGCCCGGCTTCAGCACGATGTCGACGACGACCTTCGTCGGCGGGGGCAACACCAGCGGGCCGACGACGTTCGTTTACGACGAGCTTGGCCGGCAGACGGGCATCAACGTGCCCGACGGAACCCCGCAGGGGATCCAGACGAGTACCAGCTACCGTATCGTGAAGCCGCAGGACCCCGACAACCTCGGCGACGACGGGACCTGGCTAGTCACGGAGGTCCGCGACGGCAACGCCCCGCTGCCTCCTGCGACGCCGTCCAACGTGGGCCGGCGGCTCTCGTACGCGGACGCGCGCGGTAACCGCGTCGCCGTGCGCGAGTTCAATCAGATCGGGACGTCGACGTCGCTGACGGGGCTGACGACGCGGTACACGTACGATCCCGTCGATCAGCTTCTGACGGTCACCGACGCGAAGGGCAACCTGACATCCAGCGTGTACGACACCGTCGGCCAGATGGTGACGCTGACCAATCCCGACGCGGGCCGCACCGACTACCGGTTCGATCTCAACGGCAACCTGAAGGAGAAGCAGACGGCGGTCTTGCGCGGGCAGTCGCGGTTCGTTCAGTACGGCTACGACCACAACCGCCTTCAGACGATCACGTACCCGACCCTGACGCAGGTTGCTTACACGTACGGAACATCCACCGAGAAAGGCGACGCGAACGGCAACGCGGCGGGTCGGATCAAGAAGGTGACGTACGAGGCGGGGAACGAGACGCGGACGTACGACCACCTGGGCAACGTCAACAAGACCGTGACGACGCTGAACCGGATGTCGACGACGACGGGCCTTCCCGCGACGATGGCGTTCACGATGCTGTACTCGTACGACTGGCTCGGGCGCATGCAGACGATGACGTTCCCGAACTGGATCGACCAGAGCTTCCAGATCCTGTCGGGCGGGGGCGAGCTGGTGACTTACAACTACGACCGCGGCGGGAACCTCGACAGGATCACCGGGTTCGACCAGACGGCGAACCCGCAGCAGACGAGCGCGCCGCGCAACTTCACGTACCTCTCGCACGTCGGCTACAACGAATTCGAACAGCGCACGGCGCTGACGAGCGGTAACGGGATCGTCAACAAGTACCTCTACGAACCGACCACGCGCCGCCTGAGCGACGTCAACGCGGACTCGCACCCGCCGAACCAGCCGACGACGCCGTTCCATCGGCTGCACTACGCCTACGACAAGGTCGGCAACATCCTGCACATGACGAACAACCTGTCCGTCCGGCCTTACCTGAACGCGGGCGTGTTCGTCGGGCCGCTCGACGTCGCGTACACGTACGACAACCTCTACCAGCTGCAGAGCATGAGTCAGAAGTACCGCGGGAACGTCGCCTACGGTTACCAGTCGAACGATACGTACACCTTCGACGAAATCGGCAACATTAACAAGGCGCAAGGGCAGGATCGCCTCGTCTGGGACAACCAGACCGTGAACCAGGGCGACACGAACCCCGTCGTCACTCAGCTCGCCGGCTCCCGCTTCGACCACACCGTCGCCGGTCTGACGTACAACCTCTCGTACGCCTACCCGGCGGCGCGGCCGCACGGAGCGACGCCGGTCTCCGAGACACCCTCGGGAGGCGCGGCGGCGAACCGTGCGTACTCGTACGACGCCAACGGCAACAACACGGGCAACACGTTCAAGCTCGACTCGCGCACGCAGCTCTGGGACGAGGAGAACCGCCTCAAGCAGGTGACCCAGAACGGCGGCTCGCTCGCGCAATTCAAGTACGACGACGGGGGCGAACGGAAGAAGAAGATGACCTCCGCCGGCGACTCCTGGTACGTGAACCAGTTCTTCGTCCTGCTGCCCGGCAACCGCCCGACGAAACACATCTTCGCCGGCGAGACGCGCGTCGCAACCAAGACCGACGCCATCACCATGCAGACGCCGGTCCTGCACTACTACCACCCTGACCACATCGGGACGACCAGCTACCTGACAGACAAGGACCAGAACCTGGTCCAGCACGAGCGCTACTTCGCGTACGGCGAGCTATGGCGTCCGGGCGGCGAGCAAGAGGAAACGGATCTGTCGCGCCCGAACGGCGATCGACGCGAGTGGCTGTTCACGTCGAAGGAGTGGGACGTCGATACCAACCTCTACTACTTCGGCGCGCGTTACTTCGACCCGCATGCGGATGTTTGGCAGAGCACGGACCCCATTCTGGGCAGCTACATGAAGGGCGCTCCGGGTAGTGGCGTCTTCCGATCGCAGAATCTCGGACTCTATTCGTACGCCTGGAACAATCCGGTTCGATTGAAGGACCCGAATGGCCTGATCTGCAACGGAGCATCCGGTCCTTGCGGTGGCGGGCATGATCCCGGAACGGGGCCTCAGGGTATTGACACGGGGAAGGTAGCGGCGGCTGCCGCCGGAGCGGCAATAGGAAGTCGGTTCGGAGGACCTTGGGGCGCGGCTCTTGGTGCATTCATCGCCGTGTACGGCGTCAACACCGCGAACGCGCCCGGGCCGAATACGGTCACTCAGCCAAGCCGAACGAATGGCGAGATTGCGATGAGCGTCGTTCTAGGAGCTGCGCCGGTAGTTGGCGCTCGGATTAGCGGGAGCGCGAGGGGAGCTGTCGGTGCCACCAGAGGGGCAACGGCAGAAGCCGCACCAATGATGGATGCGCTGGAGAACGGAACTGCAGTCAGGTACAGCAACACGGCAACGGCCATTGGCGATGATGAAGCCACACTACAAAATCTTGCCCGATCGCGGGGCGTCGATGGCCACGACGTTATCGTTCACGGAACTATCGTTGATGGAGAGGGGCAATTCAAAACAAATGGGATGCTGACGCATCCTCGGCAGATTGCCGACGCGGTTCTCGAAAATCCCGCGTATTTCCGCGGTACGCCGATCAATCTTGTCACGTGCTACGGATATTGTGGTCCCGCGCAAGAGTTGCAGAGTATTCTCAAAGTACCGGTGAAGTCATATCCAGGACTCGTCGACCTTGATCCTGGGACAGGAGTTCTTCGTGACCTCCGTTGACACACGCCAGAACAAAAAGGAGCCCGGAGCGGTGCTTCCTCTCGGGCTATTCGGTGTTATTGCGCCACAGAAGGCATTCGACCAATTGCGCGATGACATGCGCGCCCTAGTCCATCAGCTTCCTCAGGAAGAGCGGGCATCAATCGCCTCTTACCTCCGTTCCGGCGCAATGGTGTTCGCGATTATGGAGTCAACTCGCGACATGTTAGACGATGCCTTCCGCGTCGCCGGCGGCAGCGCGGTACTCACAGATGGCACGTACTATTGGCGTCTCGACGCGGCGGAGTACGTCGAGCGTTATGGAGTAGGACTACCGGGCGATTTTCTCTCGCACGGTCGCCGCCTGCATTGGTTGATACCGCGGACCGACCCGGAGGAGGTCCTTCGTGTGGATCGATTCCTATCCGAACATGGTCGCCGTCTTCGATCGCCCTAGCCATGGGCGACGCTGTACTTGCCGGTGCCCACAGCGACGAATTCGAGGGTAGCACTTTATGCGAATAGCGTTGAACGGTGTCGCGTTGTTGAGCGTCGCGGGCGGCCTGTCGCTCTTCGGCTGCGGTGGGGATTCGGGTGCCGGCGCGACTTGCGGCAAGGTGCAGCCGTGTGGCGGCGATCTGGTCGGGAACTGGACGGTTGTCGACAACTGCGAGAGTGAAGCGAGGAAGGCGCAGTTCGCGAGCCTGTTCGCGACGATGGCGGCGGCGTCGTTTTGCCCGGATCAGATGTTGCGCGATACCGAGTCGTTCGCGTCGGGGTCGTTCCAGTTCAATGCCGACAAGACCTATTCGCTGTCGGTCGTGTTCAGCGGGAACCTCGTCATAAGCCTTCCGGATTCCTGCACGTCGGGGCTAGGTTGCGCCGGATACGCGGAGAACATTCGGGCGCAGATTGCAGCCGGGATCTATCAGCCTAACGTGACCGCCATTTCGTGCTCAGGGGCATCGGATTGCGTGTGTCGACAGGTCCTGGAGATACCCCAGTCTGAAACGGGAACCTATTCGACATCGGGCAACGCACTGACTCTCCTCGCAGCGACTGGTGACGTTTCGAACTTCAGCTACTGCATTGAGGGATCGATGGTTCATCTTATGACCGTCGTCGCGGGGACGACGATCGACAGCGACCTGGTCGCCACGAAGCAGTAACCGTCAGCGTCC
>DATMZL010001061.1:0-5305 GCA_035607075.1 Polyangia bacterium | reverse complement strand
CGTGCTTGATGCAAGAGCGCCACAAGAATCCAGGCGTGACCGAGATGAGCGTCGACTTCGTCGTCCGCGGCACCGGCAAGGTGTCGGCGGTGAAGGTCAACAATCAGAAGGGCGGATCGTTCGCCAACTGCGTGCTCGGCCGGATGCCGACGTTCCCGAAGTACAACGGGAACAAGACCATCGCGTCCTGGTCGATGTCGATGAAGTAGTCGCGCACCGCGCCTGCGGCGCGCTGTGGAGCGACTATCGGAAGCCCGCGGAGCGCTCTTTGTGCTGCGCCGGGGCGGCGAGCTTGAAGCCGAGGATGTCCCCATACGCGAACGCGAAGCGCTCATCCTTCGCCGTCGCCAGCGACACGTAGGCGTCCTTCAGCTCGATGCGGATCACGCGCCCGATGGCGAGCAGCTCGCCCGGCGTCGAGACGAAGCAGGTCGCCTCTCGTTCCTCGCCGATCTTGAAGGTTCCGCCTTTACCCTCGGCGCCCTCCCCTTCCAGGATGCTGACGATGATCTCGCGCGTCATGTGATGTGGGCGAAGCATAGACGATCGATATACTCACGTCGATGCCGACGATCGCGCTCGCGCTGGCTGCGATCCTTCTTACTCGGAACCCTGAGAGGGTTCCGAACCTCCCGCGATGGGGCTCGGCAAGCGAAGCTCGCCGGCACCCCACGCGACTTGCCACCGCGGACGCGGATTTCGGGTGGCCCGATTCGATCACCACGGCGGCGCGCGAGGCCGCGGAGCTGCCGGACGCGTATCGACTGCGGGCGCTGGAACGGTTGACCGCACGCGCGGGCGATCGCGCGTGGCCCGTGCTGATCCCGCTGCTCACCGATCGCGATCCGGGTGTGCGTCTGTTCGCCGCCCGCCGTCTCGGGCGAGCGGGTGTCCCGGCCGCGATCGAGACAGCCACCCGTTGGATCGCGTCGCCGGCGGTGGCCCTGGCGGATCGCCAGTTCGGGCTGGATGTCCTGCGCGACGTCCCCAGCCTGCCCGCCGCCGCGCGCCAGGCGATCGAGCGCGCGCTGCGCGACGGCGACGCCGCGATCCGGATCTCCGCGCTGGACACGCTGGAACGTCATGACGTGATGCCGTCGCTGCCCGCGGTCCTGTCCGCGCTGGACGACGACAACCGCGAGGTACGGCTGCGCGCCCTGCGGCTGGTCACGGGCAAGCGAGACCCGCGCGTGACGCTGCCGCTGCTCACGCGCGTCGAGGACAGCGATCGGCAGGTGCGCGTCGACGCCATCCGCGCGCTGGGATCGCACCCGCGCGCGACGCCGGCATTGCTGCGGCTGGTGTCCGACCCGATGGAAGACGTTCGCAACGCGGCGATCGACGCGCTCGCGACCCTGCGAGCCGAGGCAGCCGTCCCGCCATTCGTCGCGCTGGCGCGCCGGCGGCCCGCGGACGATGCCGCGCACCGCGCGCAGGTCGCGCTCGGAAAGATCGCATCTCCCGCCGCGATCGCGGCGTTGATCGCGCTGACGCGGACGCCGCCCGTGTCGGCGGAGACCCGGTCCGCATTGCTGACGGCGGGCACGGCGGCCGTTCCGGCGCTGCTGCGCGAGCTGGCCGGCGGGACGCCGGGCAGCATCGCGATCGCCGCCGCCACGCTGGGCGAGATCGGCGATCGCCGCGCGACAGCGCCCCTGTGCGAGGCGCTCGAGCGCCGCGCCGAACTCGCGCCCGTCGCGCTCGATGCGCTCGCGCGGATCGGCGACCCGGCCGCGATCCCGACGCTGGTGCGGGCGGCGGAGGCGAGCGACCTCGAGATCCGCCGGCGCGGTTATGCGGCGTTGCTCGCGCTGCGTGATCCGCGCGCGTCGGTGACGCTTGCGCGCGGGTTGGCCGACGGCGATGCGACAATCCGCGAGTCATCGGCGCGGCTGGCGGAGGCGATCGGCGCGCAGGCGTCCGCCCCCGCGCTGGCCGCGCTGCTCGCCGACGGCGAACGCGACGTCCGGCGCGCCGCCGCCGCAGCGCTGGCAGCTGTGGCCGCGCCCTCGAGCGCGCTGGTCACCGCCGTCGTCGCCGCGATCACCCGTCCCGGCGCTGCGAACCGCGACGGTGACGAGTGGCAATGGATCGGTGAGGCGCTCGAGCGCGCGGCCGAGCCAGCCGACGCGGGTCGGCTGGCCGCCCTCTGGAAGGCGGCGCGCGGACCGGAGCGTCCCGCGCTGGCGCACGCGCTCGCCGCCACGCAGGGCGGCCGCACATTCAACGACGCTGCGCTGCTGTCGCAGCTCTTCGACGGGTTGGTCGGCGAGGGGCCGCTGCCGATCGCGGCGGCCGATGCGCTCGCGGCGGGGACGATCCCCTCGGAGGCGCGAGGCGCGTTCGCGCGTCGGTTCGCGGAGGCAGGACCGACGGTGCGCGCGCGCCTGTGCGACGCCATCGCGCGAATGCCCGACGGCGCCTCGTGGCTCGCGGCGCTGATCCGCGCCGCGGACGAAACGACGGAGGTGCGCGCGGCGGCGGCCTGGGCCGCGCACGCGCTCGACGATCGCGACGTGCGCGACGCGCTGGCGGCGGCAGCCGACGACGACGCAGCGCCGGTGGCGGCCAACGCGCGCGCGGCGCGCGCGGCCGCGGCGGCGGGCCGCCGATCGCGGCCCGAGGCGTGGACCGGCGCGCGGCTGCGCGCGCGCGACGGCACGCCTGTCTCGGGCCGGTGGGTGGCGATCAGCTTCGCGAACGCCGGCGACGTCTGGGCGGTGACGGACGACGCGGGCGGCGTCCGTCTGCTCGGGCCGTCCGCCGCCCCCGCCCAGCTGCGCGTCCCGGATTCGCGGCTGCAGGCGGAGTGACGCGACGAGCGTCGCCACCGCGGTGCTGGAGCCGCGCGATCACCGAGGCGATGGCGACCGGAAGATCGCCGGCCGCGACGCCGTCCCCCAGGTCGACCGACAGCGCCTCCCCGGCGGCACCGTGGACGAAGACCGCGATCTGCGCCGCCGCCAGCGCGTCTGCTCCACCGGCCAGCAGCGCACCGACGACGCCGCAGAGCACGTCGCCGCTGCCCGCGGTCGCCAGCGATGCGCACGCGATCGGGCTGACGAACGCCCGCCCGTCGGGCGCCGCGATCACCGTGCGCGCGCCCTTGAGCACGACGACGGCGCGCGTGTCGGCGGCGAGGCGCCGCGCGACGCCGAGGCGATCGGCCTGGACGTCGGCCGTCGACAGGCCTGTCAGCCGGCCCATCTCGGCCGGATGCGGCGTCAGGACCCGGGGCGCCGGCGCGGATGACAGCACGGTCGGCGCATCGGTGCCGAGCGCGTTGAGCGCGTCCGCATCGAGCACCATCGGCCGCCCGGCCTCCTTCGCCAGCCGCCGCACCACCGCGTGCATTCCGTCGCCGGTGGGGATTCCCGGTCCGATCGCGATCGCCTGAACCCGCTGCGCGAGCGCGTTCAGCGCGACGACCGCCTCGTCGCTGTTCACCTCGGCGCCCTTTGCGTAGCGCGCGGTCATGAGCTCGACCACCTTCGCGTCCAGCGCGGCCTGGCCGGGCGCTGTCGACGCCAGCGTCACCAGGCCCGCTCCGGCGCGCAGGCCCGCCTGCCCCACCAGCACGGCCGCGCCTGTCTTGCCCGGCGCGCCCGCGACCACCAGCAGATGGCCCGCGCTGCCCTTGTGCGCCGACGACCGCCGCCGCGGGAGCATCGCCGCGATTCCGGGCTCGTCGAGCAGCTGGCTTCTGAGGCCGCCCGCGTCTGCGCCGACGACGATCGGCACACCCAGCTCGACGATCTCGACGCGCCCGACCGGCGCATCGGCGTCCACATAGAGACCGACCTTGTACGCGCCCATCGTAGCCGTGACGTCGGCGCGAAACACGACGCCGTCGACGCGCCCGGTGTCGGCGTTTAGCCCCGACGGAATGTCGACCGCGATCTTGATTCCGCGCAGGGCGTTCATCGCCGTCAGCGCCGCGACCGCCACGCCCGTGATCGCGCCCCGGAACCCGATCCCGAAGATCGCGTCGACGACCGCCGCCGCGTCGCCGAGCCACCCGCGCCACTGCGCATCGCCGGTCCAGCCGCTCGCGTCGGTGATCTGAACCCCGCCCATCCGCTCCAGCGCCGCCAGATTCACCGCCGCATCGCCGCGCGCCGCCGTGGCCGGCGTCGTCAGCGCCACGCGGGCCGCGACGCCCGCGCGCGCGAGGTGCCGCGCGGCAACGAACCCATCGCCGCCGTTCGCGCCGCCGCCACAGACGATCGCGACCTCGCCGCGCACGCCGGCAGCGCTACCCGACAGCTCGCGCTCGATGATGCGGGCGATACCGCGACCCGCGTTCTCCATCAGGATCAGGCTGGGAATGCCGAGCGTGCTGGTGGCCGCCGCGTCGGCGGCGCGCATCTGGGCGGCGGTCAACAACCAGGGAAAGTCACTCACGCCCCGCCCCCGCCGCGATCGCCTCCCGCAGCTCGATCACGGCCTCCCGCATCCCGAGCAGCACGGCGCGCGCGATCAGGCCGTGCCCGATGTTCAGCTCTTCCAGGCCGGCCAGCGCGGCGACGGGCCCGACGTTGCTGTAGTCCAGTCCGTGCCCGGCGCCCAGGCGCAGCCCGGCATCGGCCGCCGCCCGCGCCGCCAGCTCCAGGCGCTGCAGCTGGCGCGCGACCTCCGGGCTTCGCGGCGGCGCGAGGCAATAGTCGCCCGTATGCAGCTCGACGGTACCGACGCCCAGCTCTGCCGACGCCTCGACCGTCCGCGGCTCCGGATCGATGAATAGGCTGACGCCGATCCCGGCGTCGGCCAGCCCACGCACGACCTTCTCGAGCGTTCCGCCCGCGGCGACGGTCAGCCCGCCTTCGGTCGTCCGTTCCTCGCGCTTCTCCGGCACCAGCGTGCAGAAATCCGGCTTCACCTCGCGCGCGATGCGGAGCATCTCGTCGGTCGCCGCCATCTCGAGGTTCAAGACGCCCTGCACCGTTTCGCGCAGCACGCGCACGTCGCGGTCCTGGATGTGCCGACGATCCTCGCGCAGGTGGACGGTGATGCCGTCCGCGCCCGCCAGCTCGCACAGCGTCGACGCCGCGACGGGATCGGGGTAGCGCGTCCCGCGCTGTTGGCGCAGCGTTGCCACGTGATCGACGTTCATGTACAGGCGGACCATGCGTTTTACCCGGCCAGCGCTTGTTTCAGCGTGTCGGTGATCTGTGCGGCATAAACGCGGATCCCGGATTCATCGGTCCCTTCGATCATGACGCGCGCCTTCGATTCGGTCCCCGAGTAGCGCACGACGACGCGCCCGTCCTTGCCCAGCTCGTTCTCGACCTTCGCGATCAGCTTC
>DATMZL010001627.1:0-3490 GCA_035607075.1 Polyangia bacterium | reverse complement strand
CGAAGGCGAAGCCGATCGGGTCCATCAGCAGATGGCAGCTGGCGCAGCGATCGTCGGCGGTGTGCTGGGCGAAGCGCTGGCGCGTCGACAAGCGCGGGTCGACGTCCGGCGGACGCACCACGATGTCGGGCGGCGGCGGCTTCGGCGGCGAACAGAAGAGCTTCGCGCGCACGAACTTGCCGCGCAGCACGGGGGACGTCTGATCGGCCTTGGCGTGCTCGGCCAGGAACGATCCCTGCGTCAGCAGGCCGGCGGCGCGGGCGGGATCGAGATCGACGCGCTGGAAGCCAGCGCCTGCGGGCGCGGGCAGTCCGTAGTAGGCCGCCAAGTCGGCGTCGACGAACGTGACCGGCGCGGTCAGCAGCGCCGCCAGGTTGGGCTTCGCCTGCCACGCGTCGGCGAGGAACAGGCTCGTCTCCTCGGCCAGCGCGCCCGGCGTCGCGTCCGTCCACGTTCGATAGAGCGCGCGATCCTTGTCGAGGGTCGGGACGCTGCCCAGCTCCCACCACTGCGTCGCGACGTGAACGAACAGCTCGGCCGCGCGCGTGCCGGCAAGCAGACGGTCCGTCTGCGCCAGCAGGCCGCTCTCTGTGTCGAGGCCGCCCGATTCGGCAGCGGCCAGGAGCGCATCGTCCGGGCCGGCGCCGGTCAGCAGCAGCGACAGCCGTGTCGCCAGCGCGTATGGCTCGAGTGGCGCGACCTTCGTCTCCGTCGTCGGCTCCGGGCGGTAGATGAACTGCGGCGACTGCAAGATCGTGGCGACGACGCCGGCCAGCCCATCCGTCGGTGAGGGATCCGCGGTGTCGGCGTAGATCTGCTGCATCGCCTGCAGCTCGTCCGCGTCCAGCGGGCGCCGCCAGGCGCGCCGGCCGAAGGCGGCGATGAACTTGCTGACGCAGGTCGCGTCGCCCGCCGACGGATCGCAGTCGGCGACGGCGGTCTGGCGGGTGGCGTCCGCGGCCAGCGTCGCGGCCGCCAGCTCGGCGACGTCGAGGTAGCGGGCGGCGTGCAGGCTGGAGACGCTGTAGGCGTCGGCGATGTCGTCGAAGCCCAGCGTCTCTTCGTCGGGCGGCAGCTGATCCGCGACCGACGCCGGCACGCCCGTGAGGTCGGACAGCGTGCGCCCGTACTCGAAGCGGGTCATCCGGCGCAGCGGCGCGGGGCCCGGATCGTCGGCGCAGAGCGGAAACGTTTCTCGCACCGTCTCGTCACCGCCGCACGCGCCCAGCAGGGCGGAAAGCGCGATCAGAGCCGAGCACTTCCGGAGCATCCGAAAGCTACAGAGTATAGACCGCGCGACGGTGGGTCAGAATTCGCCGATGAGGCCGAACGCCGGATAGATGATGAAGCCGTTGATGTCGACGTTGCGCGCGAGCATCTCGCCGTTGCGCGGGTCGGGCGCCGTCTGCACTTCGGCGGTGCCTGAGAGCCCGGCCAGCGTCAGCTCGAACGCGACGAAGACGTACTTGTAGCCGACAGCGAAGCCGACCTGGCCGCCGTAGTAGATCGTGCTGCCCTCGAACGTGGCGAGGTCGGGCGACGACGGGAGCGACAGGCGGATCGCCGTGCTGTAGTGGGAATAGAGGAACTTCGGTCCGCCCCACACGCGGTAGTAGCTGCGCGAGGTGCCGATCTGCAGCGGAACGTCGATGGTGTAGCGCGTGAAGTCCTCGATCTCGAGGATCGGGATGTATGACGCAAGCGGGATCTCGTAGGTCGAACGCGCGATGCCCGCGCCCAGCGTCAGGTCGAGGGGATCCGTCTCGTGACGCAGAAATTGGTAGCGCGCGCCCGCCCGAAATCCTCCGCCCGCGTAGCGCAGCCCAACCTCGAGGCGATCGAGCGGCACGTAGTAGGCGGCGAAGTGGTAGCCGACCGCGGGCGGGCTGACCGCGACGGTCACACCGGAATCGAACAGCTGGCGTTCCTGGTCGGGCGTCACGCTTCCGTTCGCCTGCGCGATGTCGGACAGCGTCCGGCCTGAATCGATGATCCGACCGATCGTGCCGGTCGGGATCCCGACCTCGAACGCCGTCGTCACTTGCATGTGGCCCTTGGGCGCCACGTGCGCGGGCTGCATCGTCGACAGCGACGGGGCGCATCCGGCGGACAGCGCGAGGACCACGATCGACGTGGCGCGAGAGAGCTTCAAGCACAACCACGGTATCACGCTGGTCAATTTGTCGATGTGACCCGCCTGACGGCGCGGGCGAAATTCACGCACTCAATTCGTCGATCTGGATCACGCGAGGCGCTTGAGCGCCGCGATCAGATGGTCGTTCTCGTCGGGATTGCCGACGCTGATGCGGATCTTCGTGCGCAGCTCCGGTGCGCGCCACCAGCGCACCAGCAGGCCTTCGTCCTTGAGCGCCGTGTACACCTTCTCGGCACGCTCGCCGATCTCGCAGAGCAGGAAGTTCGCGGTCGATTCGGGCCACGTCCAGCCCAGCGCTTGCAGCTCGCGCTCCAGGCGCGCGCGCTGATCCAGCGTCCGGCGCACACAGTCTTCGTGGTAGGTGCGATCTTCCAGCGCAGCGACGCCGATCGCCTGCGTTATGGCGTTCACGTTGTAGCTGTCCTTGACCTTCACCAGCTCGGCGACGACCGGCGCGGCCGCGAACAGGAGGCCCAGACGCGCGCCCGCCAGGCTGTAGCTCTTCGACATCGTTCGCAGCACGATCAGGTTCGGGTGCTGCGCGAGGTACGGCAGCATGCTGGCGTCGATGCCCGCGCCCAGCGCGAAGTCGACGTACGCCTCGTCGACGACCACCACCGCGCGGCCCGCCGCGGCGGCGCCCGCTGCGACGGAGCCCGCTGCGACGTCGCACAGACGGCGCAGCTCGTCGACCGGCACCATCGTCCCCGACGGGTTGTTCGGGTTCGCGAGGATGATCATCTTCGCGCGCTGGCGCGCGAGATCCGGCGGTAGCTCCCAGCGGCGGGCGTTCTGGCGGAAGGCGACGCGGACCAGCTCCGCGCCCTGTAGCGACGCCAGCGTGTCGTAGAGGCCGTACGTCGGCCACGGGCATGCGATCCGATCGCCCGCCTCGAGGAACCCGCGGTAGAGGATGGTCAGGCAATCGTCCGAGCCGTTGCCCGCCAGGATCTGATCGGCGGCGACGCCGAACCGTGCCGCCGCAGCGGCGCGCAGGCGCGCGCTCACGGGATCGGGATAGAGGCGCAGCGTCTCGTCGGCGATGGCGGCCAGCGTCGCCATCACGCGCGGCGACGGCGGGAACGCCCCTTCGTTGGTGTTCAGCTTGACCAGGTCGCTGATCTGCTCGCCGGGGGTGTAGCCCGGCATCGCACGCACGGCGGGGCGCAGCAGGTCGACGGCGGAGGGGCGTTTGGCGTCGTCGTTGGTGGACATCCTGACTATCGACTAAAACCTAACACGAAGGGACAATCAGACGGCATGGCGCGGATCCTCATCATCGACGACAACGAGACCATGCGCGAGGGCATGGCGGCGACGGTGCGGCGCATGGGG
>DATMZL010000063.1:0-2609 GCA_035607075.1 Polyangia bacterium | reverse complement strand
CGTAGCGGCCGTAAGCGCCGCGCTGCGCGGCCTCGTCGTTGCCGGCGTAGGTGCGCAGCTGCCTGTTGTGCGCGATCACCTTCTCGGTGTTGATCCGCTCGATCAGGTTGAACACGCGCTTGATGCTCTCGGCGTCGAGCGTGATGTCGCCCGCGGCGGCGCGCTCGGCCGCCTTGAGGTCGGCGTTGGAGATCTGCGCGTTGCCGACCAGCGACGAGCGTGCGGCGGCGACGATCGGCGCGACCTCGGCCTTGAACGCCTCGGTCGCCCGGATGCGCGGGTCGGGGTCCCAGCCCAGCGCGGCCTTGGCCTTGGCCTTGGCGAGCTGAAACTCGGCGTCGATCCCGGTGAACATCTTGCCTTGGGTCAGGTCCTCGCGCGCCGCCTTGAGCGCCATCGACGCCGCCGGTACGCCCTCGACGTTCTTGCGGCTCTCGGCCAGCCCCTTCTGCCACTCCTCGTCGGAGATGCCGCCGAGGCGGCGGCGCTTGTCCTCGTCGGCCAGCTTGGTGCGCAGCTCGGCCTGCTTCAGCGGGCTGTTCTCCTCGGCGCGCCGCAACGCTTCCTTCTCGTGCGTGCCGTATTTCAGCTTGTACTCTTCGACCGCGCGCGTGTATTCGGCCTCGCGCTTGCTCTCGCCGAACTTGATCAGCCGGTTGGCGAACTCGTGCGCGCGCTCGTCGCCGGGATACTTCTTGATGATCTCGTAGCCGCGCATTTCCTCCGGGGTGAAGGTGTCCTGCTTGCGCGGCGCCACCGGCGTGCCCGACGATATGGCGAAACCCGGATCGAGCTGGCGCTGCTCGGGCGTGAGCTGCGGCACCGGCGTCGGCTGGTCGGCCGGGCCCGGAACGCCGCGCGCCTGCGCCACGCGGATCGGCTGGATCGTGGTCGGCGTCGGCGGGTTGTCGCCTTCGTCGGTGACAGTGCCGCCGGGGTCGCTGACGGCGGGCGCCGCACCGGAGGTCGCTGTGGCGGCGCCCTGCAGCCGGCGCAGGTAGTCCTGCCCGTAGCCGCCGATGGTGAGGCGGCCGTGGTCGTCCATCAGGTTGGTCTTGTTTATGTTCCCCGGCCCGCCGTACCACGCCCGCGCGGCGCCCTCCTCGCCGAACTTGGCGACGTAGGTCCCGAAGCGGTGCTTGAAGATTGCGTCCTGCGCGTTGTCGTCGGCGAGGAACTGCTCCGGCGTCAGCGCCTGCCCGAGCGCCGCCTGCGACCACGGCCCGACGTTGGCCGCCGTAATGCCGTACTTGCCCAGCGCCGGGCCGTACTTGGTCTGGATGCCGACCGTGCGGTAGGGGTCCTTGCGCCCGCCGCTCTCGATGCCGCCGACCGCGCTCATGCGCGCGGGCCAGAGGCCGTCGTCATCCGAAGCGGGGGAACCAGTCTGCGGGGGCGCTACCCCCGCCACCGTAGGGTTTTCCGACGGCACCCCCGGTGCCGTTCCGCCTTGCAGGAGGGCCGCGATCTTGGCGCGCTGTTCCACCGGATCGGTGGCGTCGGTGCGCGGGCCCGGAACGGCCGGCACACCCGGTACCGGCGCGGGCGCCGGCACGCGCGCCGGCGCGGGAACCGGCGCCACTGCCGACGTCGGCGCGCCGACCGGGCCCGTGGTGCTGAACAGCGGGTCGGCCGCCTGCTTGCTCGTGTAGGCGTTCTCGGCCGCGGTCAGGCGGCTCTCGGCCATGCGGTCGCCGACCGCCTCGCCGAGCGAGGTGAGACCCTCGCCGATGTTCTTGGGGAAGCCGCGCTTCTGCATCGCCAGCGCGTTGGCGACAGCGCGGCGGCGCTGCAGGTCCGCCATCGACTGCGGCGCGGCGCCGCCGATGAACGAGGCGAAGCTGAGATTGTTCGGGTCGAGTATTCCGCCCTGCACGGGCAATGGGTCAGCCATGGCGACGCGCCTCCTTCTTGTCGCGCAGGATCGATCCCATGCGCGTCATGTCGATGTACTTGGTCCCGGCGATGGTCTTGACCGCGCCGCGATCGACCTTCTCGACGTCCTGCGCCATCGGGCCGATATGGCTGATCGCGGCCGGGTCGTCCTTGTACTTGTACTCGTGAACCGGCAGCTTGCGCTCGCCGTCCGGGCCGGCCGCGAACACGGTGCCGAGCTTGGGCCCGACGTCCTTCTCGCGCTTGTCCGAGCGGGTCAGGCCCGCCACCGCACCGAAAATGCCGCCCATGATCTGGTTGAAGTTCTGGCTGCTCTGCTGGTAGTTCGCCATGTCCTGCGAGAAGCGATTGTTGACCAGCCCGGCATAGTCGGTGGTCGGGATCTGGCTCGACGACGTCTGCGCCCACTGCGGCTGCTGCACCTGCGAGCCCGACATCAGCGCGCTGATCTCATTGATCGGCGCCTGTCGCTGCGCGTACTGCTCGGACAGGAACTGCTTGCGCGCGTTGTTCTCGGCGTCGAGCTTGGCCTGCGCCATCGCCATGCGCTGGCCCTGCGTCTGGTTGGCGAACTGCGCGCGCAGGCCCTGCTGGGTGAAGTCCTGCTGCTGCGCGGCGTTGGCGAACGTCGCCTTGCCCTGCGCCTGCTCGAACGCCTGCTTCTGCGCCGCGTTCTGGAAGCCGGCGCGCTGCGCCGCCATGTCGTTGAGCAG